>CADBNU010000059.1 GCA_902796085.1 Heyndrickxia coagulans | reverse complement strand
GGATAAAGGTGTTATTGCAGAAGAAGGAACACCTGACCAAATCTTTAATAATCCAAAACAAGATCGGACAAAGGAATTTTTAAAACGAACATTAAAGTGAAAAAATTAGGACCGCAGAAATGCGGTCCTATTTATTGTAAAAAAGCTTTGTTACTGAATAAATTTTATATCAGCAACAGTTGAATCATTATCAAATTTCGAAGTACGTAAAAATATAGTTTACTTGATTGTAACCTCTAACTCTAATTCAACATTTCCTTGGATAGCTCTTGAAATCATACAAGATTTTTCAGCTTTTTCAGCAAGACGCATGGCTAATTTTTTATCTTGTTCAGTTGCCTCTTTTTTTAACACAATAGTCGGCCGATGTATAATCTTTTTATATGTAAACACCCCATCTGTTACATCCACAATTCCTTCTGATTCCAGAGTTAAATCTTCTTTTTCTAAGTGACTTCGTTGCATCATGGCAGCTAATGTAATGATATAACAAGTCGCTGCTGCTCCTAATAGCATTTCATCCGGATTTGTTCCGATACCCGGTCCGTCCATTTCTGGTGGAATGGAAACGGTCGTCTTTAAATTTCCTGCCTCAATTTCCCCTACATCATTTCGAAGTCCTGGCCAATGTGCTTTTAAATGAAAATGGTGTAAAGTCATGCAATCCCTCCTTATTATCGTATTAAAAATAATAGATTTTTGTACAAAAGTCAAAAAATGGGTGTGAATACGATCGTTGTAATTATTCAGTTATAAAGTTACCGAAATTATTAATAAAAAATAATATTCAAAAATATTAAAATATAGTATAATTTTAACTGAAAATTCAACTAGGAGGGGATGGAATGGAAAATTTAGTAGCACCACAATATTATAATTTCACACAAGAAGTAGAAAAATATGCTAATAATCCTGAAAAAATTGCTATTAAGTGGGTAAGTGTAAATAGGGAAGTGAAAGAGATTTCCTACGTACAACTAGTTGAAAAAATGAATCAGTATGGCAATGCGCTAACAAATCTTGGGATAAAGAAGGGAGATAAAGTTTTAATTATCTCTCCAAAAGTACCTGAATCCTATTATATTTATTTAGCTTGTCTTAAAGCGGGGATAGTTGTAATTCCATGTTCGGAAATGTTACGCGCAAAAGATTTAAGTTATCGAATTAATCATTCTGAAGCAGTCGGTGTGATCGTGTACAATCATTTAACGGCAGAAATTGATTCGATGACAGAAGAAGTACCTTCGTTAAAATTTAAGCTTACAATTGGTGACGAAAAAACAGAGGGGTGGATATCTTTATCAGAATTAGCGGCAAATGAAAGCGATACATATACAGGTGCAAAAACAAGCAGAGATGATATTTCAATACTCCCGTATACATCTGGTACTACCGGAAATCCTAAGGCTGTCGTACATACCCATGGTTGGGCCTATGCTCACCTACAAATCGCTTCCAAACAATGGCTTGACGTAAAAGAAGGGGACTTGGTATGGGCAACAGCAGCACCCGGTTGGCAAAAATGGATTTGGAGCCCATTTGTATCCACGATTGGTCTAGGTGCAACAGCTTTTGTCTACAATGGACGTTTTGATGCAGAAACGTATCTTGAGTTATTGCAAGATTTTAAAATTAATGTTCTATGTTGTACACCAACGGAATACCGCTTTATGTCAAAACTCGATCATCTTTCTAACTACGATTTAAGTAATCTACGTAGTGCGGTATCGGCAGGAGAACCGCTAAATGTTCAAGTAATAGAAACGTTTAAAAAGGAATTTAATATTACTGTTCGTGACGGTTATGGTCAAACAGAAAATACACTGATTGTCGGTGTTTTACCAGGTATGAAAATAAAAGAAGGCTCAATGGGTAAACCTGTTCCTGGCTATAAAATTGAAGTGATCGATGAAAATGGTGAACCATGTAAGCCTGGAGTTGTTGGTGATATTGCGGTTCATAAAAGTACAGCTACTCTTTTTAAGGAATACTATAAAGATCCAGAAAAAACGAAGCAATCCTATCGTGGGGATTGGTATTTAACTGGCGATCAAGCACAGAAAGATGAAGATGGTTATTTCTGGTACGAAGGTCGGAGTGATGATATTATCATTAGTTCAGGTTATACGATTGGGCCGTTCGAAGTAGAAGATGCCTTAACAAAACATCCGGCTGTACGGGAATGTGCTGTTGTTGCAAGTCCTGATCCAGTTCGCAGAAATATTGTAAAGGCTTACATAGTTCTGAAGGAACCAGTCAATGTTGATGAAGAAGCATTAACAACAGAACTGCAAGATCATGTAAAAAAACTTACGGCTCCATATAAATATCCTAGAAAAATTGAATTTATTGATGAATTGCCAAAGACAACCTCGGGTAAAATCCGCCGGATAGAATTAAGAAAACGTGAAAAGCAACTACAAAGTAAATAATTTTTTAAGAATACTGAATTACAGTTAGGAGTATTCTATCTGCTGGATGTATTTAGGATGTGTGTTAAAGTGCTTTCATGATGTAAGTGAAGGCACTTTTTTTGTTAGTTAGTATTAAAAATGTGTTCAAAAGGTTAATGAACCCACTTTTTTGGAAAAGCTGCATGAAAAAGTGCGTTCAAAAGGTAGCTGAACCCACTTTTTTGGAAAAGCTGCATGAAAAAG
>CADBNU010000058.1 GCA_902796085.1 Heyndrickxia coagulans | reverse complement strand
TTTGTTAAATTTTCAACCTTTAAAATCTCCATAATTATTCCTCCAGTTTTAAGTTCTGATTTTACTATAAGTGATGGAAATGACTTTCAAGTGACTTTTAAGTGACAATTTCGTCACTTGAGGAATGTACAAGCGGAGAAAATATGGAGGATCAATCGAAGTTAACATCTCCCCCTAAATTAGTTTCCTTTCTAATTAAAGGGGGATAATATTATATGACTTGTTTAAAAAATTTAATAATAAACCGTGTTCCTTCACCTTCTACACTATTTACTTCGAGGGTCCCCATTTGGTTTTTTATAATACTATGGGCCATAGCAAGTCCGATACCTACGCTTTCACTTTCGGCATTTTTTCCTTTATAAAATCGTTTGAAAATATGAGGTAAATCATCACGAGCAATTCCTTGACCGTTATCTTGAATGATAATGAATGTATAAAGCGAGTTTTCTTCAAATTGAATAGTAATCGTTCCTCCTTTTGGCGTATGTTCAATACAATTTTTTAATATATTTACGATCGCTTCAACGGTCCAATTCAAATCGCCAATAAAGCTTGAATTTTGATTTCCTTTTATTTCAAGTGTCTGATTTTTAATATCCATCGGGATGATCAAAGGTTCTGTCGCTAATTTCACTAAATGTGATACAGAAACCCGTTCTTTCTTAAAATTAGCTGTACCCGCATCGATTTTTGCCAATTTTAATAGTGATGACACTAGCCAATCCATTCTTTCCAATTGACGAAGTAATTTTTGTATAAACTGTTCTCTTTTCACTTCTGGTAAATTTGGGTTTGCAAGTAGGTCAACCATAACGGTCATCGATGTAATGGGTGTTTTTAACTGATGTGAGATATCAGAAATTGCTTCTGTCAATTGCGCTTTATCCTTTTCAAGAAGGTGGCGTTGTTCAGATAATTTTAATGTCACTTTGTAAATTTCATTTTTTAAAATACTTAATTCACCCTCATAATTTTCCCTTACATCTAGAGTATAATCACCACTAGCGATTTTTCGTAAATATGCTGATAACTTTTCGATTTCTTGATAGCGATATCGAGTTAACCAAAGATTGGCACATATAAACAAAACAAATAATACAAGTAACAGTAAGGATAAAAATACAGAAAAATAGGCAGCACCAATAACGGCTGCCATACTAATCATGCACACCACGATGATGTACCATTTTATTTCTCGGTTACGCAACATATTAATCACCGACCTTATACCCAATTCCACGCACCGTTTTTATAATTTTCGGTTGTTGTGGATGATCTTCTAATTTTTCTCGTAACCTTTTAATATATACCGTTAGTGTATTATCATTGACAAAATCTCCAGCCACATCCCAAATCTGTTCTAATAATTGGGAACGCGAGAGGACTTGCCCTTTATGTTTAGCAAAAATGAGCAATAAACGGTATTCTAATGCTGTTAACAAAACTTCCATATCTTTTTTGTAAACTTTTCCTTCTAAAACGTTTATCTGAATATCTTGCAACTGTATGACTGGACTTGATTGCACATTTTTATTATATCTCCGGAGGACTGTCCGGATACGTGAAATGAGCTCCCGTATACGAAACGGTTTCGTAATATAATCATCCGCTCCCATATCTAAACCCATGACGACATTCACTTCATCGTCCATTACCGTTAAAAAGATGACCGGAATATCTTTTTTACTTTTTACAAGCTGGCATAATTCATATCCAGACCCATCTGGGAGCGATAAATCGAATATACATAAATCGTATTCGTTTATTCGGTTCTCAATTGCTTTTTGTGCGGAACTTTTATCGTGACAAATTTCAACTGCGAAGTTTTCTTGTTGTAGTGAGTATTCCAAACCAACTGCAATTGTTTGATCATCTTCTACTACTAAAATTTTCATATTATACTTCCTTATCTATTGTTTAAACACCTTTTCAATTCGTTCAAAGGCCCAATCCAATTCTTCTTTTGTAATAATAAGTGGCGGAGCAAAGCGTATCACGTTTTCGTGAGTTTCTTTACAAAGAAGCCCTAACTCTTTTAGTTGTTCACAATAGCCTCTTGCAGGTTCATATAACTCGACACCGATAAATAATCCTTTTCCACGAACTTCTTTTATTTTCGGATTATCTAATGTTTTTAGCTTCTCTATGAAATATTCACCAAGTTCAAGGGATTTGTCAACTAAATTTTCTTCAATAATCACATCAAGGGCAGCAAGGGATACCGCACAAGCTAACGGGTTCCCACCAAAGGTAGAACCATGTGATCCTGGATTAAAGACCCCTAATACATCATTGTTTGCAGCAACACACGATATCGGCATCACGCCACCACCAAGCGCTTTTCCTAATATATATACATCTGGTGTTACATCTTCCCAGTCACAAGCAAACATTTTTCCGCTCCGCCCTAAACCGGATTGAATTTCATCAGCCATAAATAATACATTGTTTTCGCGGCATAACTCATAAGCTTCTTTTAAAAATCCTTCCTTTGGAAT
>CADBNU010000057.1 GCA_902796085.1 Heyndrickxia coagulans | reverse complement strand
TAACCAAGAATTCTATCCCTATTATACAAAAAAAGCCTGTAGATTTGGCCACTAGTTAGGGACTTTGTCTACAAGCTGAAAGGTCGTAGAATATAGATCTACGACCTTTTTACTCATTCAATAATTAATTCCTTTATCCGGATGCTTATATTTGTTATAGTTCTTTCCCACATCTATAATACGACCTTCAGTATTCGTCGGTATGTTCGCACTTCCTAATCTTTGTAAATGTTGTCTAAAGTTGTCCCAATCAAATTTACCTAGTTCTTTTACACGACCTTCCTCATATGCTTTCTGGAATATGTCATAACCATCGCCACCTTTTGCTGTAAAGTAGTTTGTAACAATCGTATAAGTTTCTATATCTTTTATTTTTACATAATCGCCATTCTCATCGATAAAATAGATTGCCACTACACGTTTTCCTGCTGCTTTTGTGGAGTCAAATTCAACTTTACCGCCAGCTATATGTAAAAATCCACCAAATTCCTCTGGATACGCATGAACACTATGTTCAAAAGCTTTCTTGAGCTCTATGCCAGTTAAATCTATAGTAGATAATGTATTTCCAAAGGGTAAAACTTGAATTATCTTACCGTTCGTAATCGGACCCGCTTCAATTGGAGCACGGATACCGCCACCATTTTGAACGGCCATTAAAACTTTTTCATCATATTTTTTTGCTGCATAAAGCATCCCATCCGTAATTAAATTCGCTAATATAGTTTCACTGTTACGGACACTAGCGTTCCCATTACTCGATCTAGGATTCTCAAGGGGGTGGTTTAAATGAACTCCTATTTCTTGATTGGCAAAGTTGTAAATTTCTGACTTATACTCATTTAATAAGTCTACAGCTTCCGGGTCTTCTTCGAAATTTTCAATTTTCAACAAATCCCCTTCTGCCTCAATGACTTTTCCACGATTATCAAATGTAACATTTAGCATCCCTAGATTCGTGTTATATTCACCTGCTTGTACAATAACGGTGGGTTCTTCTTTTGCTTTACCATTTACATCCGTTTTAATCAGCACTGGTTCTGTTAATTCAGTATGACTGTGACCTCCAACAATAATATCGATACCATCCACTTTCATAGCAAGTAATAAATCATTATCCACTTTTGCATTGTCATTAAAGCCGATATGGGTTAAGGCGATGATTTTATTAACACCCATGTTCTCGAATTCTTTTACGGCTTTTTTTGCTTTCTCAATAAAACTCGAAAAAATGACTTGACCTGGACTGGATATAGTGGTTGTTTCTTTTGTAGTTAAACCAAAGATTCCTATTTTTTCACCATTTACTTTTTTAATGATACTGTTATAAATATGTCCATTTTGAGCAAGCGTAGATATTTTATCATGATATAAGTCGTTAAATTTATCATCTCTAGAGAAGTCGATATTTGAACTAACGAAAGGAAACTTTGCATTTTTAACAAAGTCAACTAATGCTTGATGACCTTCCGAACTTGAACCTAAATCAAACTCATGGTTGCCAAAAGTCATTACGTCATAGCCCATTAAATTCATAAATTGAAGATCTGCCTTCCCTTTTTTCGTATGAAAATAAAGGGTTCCTGTAAACACATCACCTGCATGAAGAAGGAGAGCATTAGGATTATTCATACGAATTTTTTTGACTGCTGTTACGGTTTTAGCCACATTATCCAAATTAGCATGTGTATCATTGTTATGTAAAATCGTTAACGTAAAACTATCTTCCTTCTTTGTTTCAGCTGAAACAAAGAAAGGATTTAAAATAAGAAAAAGGGAACTGACAAGTAAAGTTTTTACAGTGATCGCTATGACTAGCAGTTTCTTTAAAGGCACGATTTTACCTCCAGTATATAGTGACCAATCGGCTTCGTTCAATTAGACAAACCAGTTTTCACGGTGAAACCTAGTGAATGAGGTAAACTTAATAAATAGACATGTATTTATATTATTGCGTTTTTCAAACTATATTTGTATATATTATTTCTTTTTTTCTCTTTTTACACCCTTTAATAAAAGGTAAAATATCTTCAAATCGTAATGTTGGGTTGTTAGTATTTACATATGATGAATTTTGAAGATAAGTGATTGTTTGCGGAAGGCTTATTGTTGCTTAAGTAGAGGCAAATCATTAAACATTTACTGTAGAACTACTTTTCATATATTCTTTATGAATTTGTGCTGCAATAATATTTCGCTGAATTTCTGAAGTTCCTTCGTAAATTTTTGTAATTCTTGCATCACGGTAATATCTTTCAATGGGATAATCTTTAATATATCCAATCCCCCCATGAATTTGCACAGCTAAATCAGCGACCTTGTTATACACCTCTGAACCAAGTAATTTTGCCATTGCCGCTTCTTTAATCATTTTCATGTTTTGGTCAACCATCCACGCAACTCGATAAGTAAAAGTCCGTAATGTTTCAATTTGTAATGCCATTTCAGCTAAATAATGTTGGATAATTTGTTGTTCAAAAATTGGCTTTCCAAATTGTTCTCGTTCATGTGCATACTTTATAGATAATTCTAATAACTTTTGAGATGAACCTAAATTGCGAGCAGCAAGACCTGCACGTCCATTCGCCAAGATCTTTAAAGCATTCACATATCCCATTCCTTCTTCACCAAGAACATTGTCTATCGGTACTTCACAATCTTCAAAAAATATTTCTGAAGAATAAGATCCACGCAATCCCATTTTTTCTTCCTTTTTCCCTACGACAAACCCTGGAAAATCTTTTTCCACAATGAAGGATGTGATACCTTTTGCCCCTTTTTTCGGGTCAGTCACAGCCATTACGGTAAAGACATCAGCAATCGGTCCATTTGTAATATAATGTTTAGAACCGTTCAATATATACTTATCTCCCCTTTTCACAGCACTTGTCTTTAAAGCTGAAGCGTTCGAACCAGCATTTGGCTCTGTTAAAGCAAAAGCCCCGATCAGCTCTCCAGTTGCCATTTTGGGAAGATATTTTCTTTTTTGTTCCTCCGAGCCCAATTCAACAATCCCAACTGTACCTATACCAGTATGCGCACCAATTACAGTTGTATATCCATTTGACGTACGACCCAGTTCTTCATAGATTGCACACTTACCAACCATGCCGATTCCTAACCCGCCGTATTCTTCAGGAATACTCAAACCGAATAGTCCCATTTCCTTGCTCATTTCTAAAATACGTTCAGGGATTTTATCTTCTCTTTCTATTTGATCAGCGACTGGCTCAACTGTATTTTCAACAAAGTCCCGAATAGATTCTTTCATTTCTAGGATTTCTTGGGATAAATTTAAATCCATGTTCACACTCTCCTTTTTATAATCAATCCCCGTGCTATTTTCCAATCAATCTTCCTATTATGAACGATTTTGATATTTTGTGATTATAATTAGAGAAAAAAATTAATCATATGTTAATACAGATTACATACCGTACTCTCTTTTTCAATCGTCCAACTCCATTTCTGAAAGAAGATATCCATAATACGAATGATGTAAGTATTGCGAATTTTGGATTTAACTTCAAACTACCCCTTCATCTTTGAATTTTTGAATTGCTTTCTGTGAATAGCCTAATTCCGTTAAAATTTCCACTGTATGCTCACCTAGTAATGGTGGATAGTATCGAACTTTGGCAGGTGTTTCTGAAAACTTTACAGGAAAGCCTGGAACTTTAAGATCTTTTATCTTCGGATGTTCGATTTCGATCATCATCTCTCTTGCTTTCACTTGAGGGTGATTTATTATTTGATCAACGGTATGTATTGGACCACAAGGCACTCCTGCTTTATCCATTTTTTCAAAAATTTCCTTACTTTCCATCTTAATTAATCGATCGGATAGAATTGAAACAAGTTCTTCTCGATGGGCAACCCGGTCATCATTTTTCTGAAAACGAGGATCCGTTAACAAGTCCTTCCAACCGAAGGCTTCACAACATTTTTTCCATAATCCATCGTTTGCAACAGCTAATATAATATCTATATCCTTTGCTCGAAAAGCTTGGTAAGGAACGAGCGATGGATGGGCTGAACCCATTCTACTTGGAACCTTTCCGGTCGCCATATACCCTGTTGCGAGAAAATTTAACAAACTAATTTGACCATCTAGTAAACTAACATCAATATATTGACCTTTCCCCGTTTTTTGCCTAGCAAATAATGCGCTTAATATTCCATATACGGCAAACAATCCTGTAGACAAATCAACGATCGACATTCCCGCTTTTGCAGGACCTCGGTCCGGTTCACCAGTAATACTCATTAATCCACCGTAACCTTGAAGTAGAAGATCATAGCCTGCTCGGTCTTTTTCTGGACCAGTTCTGCCAAAACCTGATATGGAACAATAGATAAGTTTTGGATTTATTTCTTTCATTTTTTCATAACCGAAACCTAGTTTATCCATGGCTCCTGTACGAAAATTTTCTACTAAGACGTCTGCTTCTTTTGCTAACTTATAAATAATTTCTTTTCCTTTTTTACTTTTCAAATTAACTGTAATACTTCTCTTATTTCGATTCGAACTTAAAAAATAAGTGCTTACGCCGTTCCATGTAGGAGGTGTAAATCTCCTCGATTCATCTCCCAATCCAGGTTGCTCTACCTTTATAATTTCAGCACCTTGGTCACCGAGTAACATTGTACAATATGGCCCAGCAAGGGTTCTTGACATATCTAAAATCTTTATACCTTCTAAAGGCTGCATAAAATACCTCCTCATGAAGAAACAATTTATACGTTTCGTTTCTTTGATCGTACGCTCCCTGAAATCCCCTTAATTTTTTTCACACTCTTGTCGATAAACTTTTAGCGTATGGACTCACATTTAAAAGTTCATTATAATCGATCCCTGTTTTTATCCCCATTTTAGAAAGCATTTTGACTAAATCTTCTGTCGCTACATTCCCAGTAGCACCAGGAGAATAAGGACAACCTCCAAGTCCTCCCACTGAGCTATCAAACTTCGTTACTCCTGCTTGCATTGCCGCAATAACATTTGCTAATGCAAGTTTTGATGTATCATGAAAATGTCCGACAAAGGTTACTTCTGGATATAAGTCTTTTAATCTCGCAAAACGCTCATAAACGATTTTTGGGTCAGCCTGACCGTTCGTATCTCCAATATCAATTTCATCTGCCCCCAGACGGACAAAACGATCAACCACAAACTTCACGTCTTCAAAAGATACAGAACCTTGGAATGGACATGTAAAAGCCATTGAAACATATGCCCGAATAAACATCGAATGTTTTTTTGCAACTGAAAACATGTCTTCACATTCATTTAAGGATTCCGCCGTTGTTTTATTAATATTCCTTTTGTTAAACTCGTTGCTTGCACCGATAAATACGGCAATTTGTGGTGCCTTTACTTCAATAGCCCGATCCAACGCTTTCATGTTTGGTGTTAAAGCAATATAAGTAATACCTAGTTGATTACAATATGTAGCAATTTCTTCAGAGTCTGCCATTTGCGGCACCCATTTCGGATGAACAAAGGAGGCCGTTTCCATACGCTTTATACCTACTTTCGCAAGCTGTGCGATTAACTCCTTCTTCTTTTCTGCTGGAATTGGTTCTGGTTCATTTTGTAAACCGTCACGTGGTCCAACCTCAATAATTTCTACTTCTTTTGGAAAAAACAAAACACAATCACTCCTCCATCTTCGTTATCCTCTAAAGTTAAACATTATTTATTAAAGATCGGTTTACGCTTTTCAAAAAATGCCTGAACCCCTTCTTTAAAATTGTCTGATTCAAAGAGCAGACCTTGAGCAAAACCTTCTAATTCCAACGTTTCATCCAACTCAGCTAATACACTACGATTGACCAATTTTTTCATTAAGCCAATAGCCAAATTTGGCGCTTCTGCCAATCTTGTTGCCAGTATTTCTGCCTCTTCCATAAGGAGATGGTCATCAACTACTTTGTTCACGATTCCCAATTCATGTGCCTGTTCTGCAGTAACTTTCTCTCCTAGAAACATAAACTCCAGTGCTCGATGTCGTCCGATTAATCTAGGTAAAAAATAAATAGCTCCTAAATCTGGTACAAGTCCTACTTTTACAAAACTTTGTATGAATACAGTAGATTGACACGCTACAATCATGTCACATGCTAAAGCAATACTTATACCTGCCCCGGCAGCAGCTCCATTTATTGCGGCTATAACCGGCTTTTCAATATTGACAATTGACCGGATCAACTCATGACCGTATTGTAATCTTTCACGCCCCGATACAGCATCAATATCCTTCATTGTGCTTAAATCGCCGCCAGCTGAAAAAACTTTTCCTTCACCAGTTAAAATAATGGATTTAATATCCGGATCATGCTTCGCTGTTGAAAAGAAATCAATTAAGTCTTGTCTCATTTCTAGCCCAAGGGCATTTCTAACTTCAGGGCGATTAAATTTTACAATTGCCACACCATCCTCTCTTTTTGCAACTTTAATAGATTGATAGTTCATTTAATACTCACCTCACATAAATTATCAACGAGGCTTACGTTTTTCTACAAAATCGCAAGCTCCTATTTAACGACTTTCTTTGTCAATGCTCTGATATACTTCATCCTCTATTTTTTATAAAATATCGTTGAACTCATGTTGTATACGTTTACAAATTATAAAATAACTTAACATTGACTCTTACTATCTATTTTTCAATTACTAAAGTTTAAACCGAATAATGCGACACTGGTATGAACGGATTGTTTTTCTAGGGAAGTATTTCCGTTTTTTCTTATCCAGTCTTTTTTACGATGCATTCCCCTTGACGATATTTTATATATAAAAAGTTTTTTCGTCAACGAGAATTCTTAATATTCAATATTATCATTATATAACAAACAATTAATTTTCATGTTTTTATTATTCTTTTTGAATCTATGCTAACTGCCGATTATAAAAAAACCCAAGTTCTATATCATTACTAGAACTTGGGCTATCCGGTCATTCCTTTCTGTTTGTATCGATCATAATACACCCGTCAGTTGATTTATTAATACAAGTAGTTTGACGATATCTGATATTGTTTGAAATGTTTCAGAGTTTACGAAAGCATGAAGTGTAACTTGTCCGTTTTGAACTGTATCTTTTAACTCAGTTAATAAGTCTTCATTTTTCTCTACAATTTGTTGGTGTACTTCTTCTGCAACAGATGGTACATGAAGTTCATTAAATTGTTCGATTTTTTTAATTAAACCGATGACTTGTTCATTTAGTTGTTTATATGTTTCTCGGTTTGTTGCAGCATCCGCTGCCATTTGCGGTGCTTCCTGGGCAAAATTACTTAATTCTTGAATATATTGAGTCGCCTTATCGACATAGTCCTCTGTTCCATTTGTATCTGCAAAAAGGGAACAACCGCTCAAAAAAAGTGTAAATACAAGGATGATCAACAACTTTTTCATAAATTCCCC
>CADBNU010000056.1 GCA_902796085.1 Heyndrickxia coagulans | reverse complement strand
GAGGTGTCAAAATGGCAAGAATCCCATATCGGAGTAAAGATGTTGATTTAATGGCAAGGATGATGCGAGCTGAAGCTGAAGGCGAAGGAAAGCAAGGGATGTTATATGTTGGTAATGTTATTGTGAATCGTGTTGTAGCGGATTGTACAGATTTTAATGAATTAAGGTCAGTAGAGGATGTGATTTTCCATGTGCAAGGTGGAAATTATTCCTTTGAAGCGGTACAAAAAGGGAATTTATTTTATCAACCAGCAAGGGAAGCAGAAAGAAGATTGGCAAGACTGAATTTGAAATATTGGCGCGATCACCCAGCCAAATATGCACTTTGGTATTTTAATCCATACGGGCCTTGTCCACCACAATGGTATAGTCAACCTTTTACCGGGCAATATAAAGCTCATTGTTTTTATGAACCTTCACCAGGAACATGTGATAGTGTTTATACATGATTAATAATTTGAAATCTACAATGATTACTGTGCAATTGCGCGTGAAGCAATTGCACAATTTTTCTTGTTTCAAAAAGAGGTCAAATCGATGACTTAAAATCAAATCACTTCAAAATTTTACAAAATATACAAATCTCATTCATTGTCAAGCTCATATTTGTGATAAAATTAACTTGATTAGACAAATAGGTCGATAGTCAATTAGAGTTATCCTTGATATACATTTTGATTATTAATTGCATACAACGAAAGGCAAGGTGTTAATGTGTGGTAAATCAACATGCCCCTTCTGAAAAGGAAAATATTGAACGGTTAATTACAATTCCGGAAGATATAAAAAAAGTGATCTCGGGAAAAAAATCTGCAACGAGAAGAATGAAAAGATTTGCTGATGTTGGTGAAGTGATGATCCTAGAAGGTCAAAAATTTGTCATTGAAAAAGTGTATCAACAAGCCCTCGGGGATATTACCGATGAAGATGCGAAAAAAGAAGGTTATGAGAGTTTTGAGTCCTATAAGGAGTCAATTTTATCGATCCATCCAGGTATGCCATGGATACCTACGTTAAAAGTGTGGGTACATGAATTTTCACCAATTGAAAAAGCTTAAATTCGAAAGATGAGTGCAATTTATAAATATGAATTGCGCTCATTTTTTATTTTTGGGTCAACCCTATGTTTCTTTGCAACCGCAACAGACGACATTTCTATTCCTCAAATATTTTGTTTCTATTATATTCCAGTATGTTCGATTTATAAGATGGTAAAATGACGATGATGAAAAAATGATTCTTTTTTACTAGATTTAAAGGACGAATAGAAGTCGCTTTTTGTCATTTTGTGTAATAAAATCCGATATGTAGGTAGTTTGTTAGGGAAATATGGAATAGGATAAACGATCGACTAAGTCGAATCGTTAAAGGAAAAAATCTAGTTGCAAAGTGTGTTGATTGTTATAAGGAAATAACTTTTTCAGTAACCGTACTATTCATATATCGTAATAACACTGTAATGGATAATTTTATGAGTTCCTACATTCAATGTGTAAACGATATAAGGAATATTGAAATGTTAAGGGGGATTTTCAATTGAAAAAACGATTTAAAAATGTGTTCAATTTAAAAATAAAATTAATTTTATCATTTTCTATTATTCTATTATTACCGGCGATTATTATTGGAACTTCATCATATATTGTTGCTAAAGATACAGTTGAAGAAAAAATAATTGATGGAATTAATGAAAGTACAGAACTTTTAAATAGTACGATAACGAAAACGATTGAATCAAGAATTGAGAATCTTAATTTTCTATCCAAAAATGTCACCTCCGACCTTTATGAAAATGAACGGCAAAACGAGTTAATGGATATGTTTCGTTTTTACGGACAGGTGCTTCCTGAAGAGGTGGAACTAACATATATAGGTACATCTTCGGGTTTATTTGTCCAGTATCCTGATGCTGAAATGGATGCTGACTATGATCCTAGAAAGCGGCATTGGTATAAAAATGCTATGGCTAATAAAGGAGAAGTTATTATTAGTGAACCTTATATTTCAGCAACGACAGGTAACATGGTTGTGACCTTATCGCAAACAACACCAGATCATTCCGGGGTAGTTGCTATTGATATTACTCTAACTTACCTACAAAGTTTAGCTGAACAGGTCGAAATTGGTGAAAGTGGTTTTGCATTTTTATTAGATAATAAAGGAAAAGTCATATACCATCCAGAATTAGAAGGAGGCAGTGAAGTTAAAGAAGAATTTTTTAAGGAAATGTTTGGTAAAGGTTATGGCGTCATCAATTATAAACAAAATGGAGAAGATAAAATAATGAGTTTCGTCACGAATGATACGACGAACTGGAAAATAGGGGGTCAATTACGATATTCTGAGGTTACCGATACGGCCAATCCAATTTTAATGCGAACTGTGTTGGTTGTTGCATTATTTGTCGTTGTCGGAGGAGTACTGATTTACTTTCTTATCCAATCGATTATCCGTCCAATAAAAAAACTCGGCGATAAAGCGATTCATATAAGCAAAGGGAATTTGTCCGAACCAATCGAAGATGTGTCAAATGATGAAATTGGTCAATTATCGAAAGCAATGCGGACAATGCAAGAAATGTTGAGAAGTATGATCGCCAATATTTTACATGCTTCAGAAAAAGTTTCTCATCATAGCGAGGAACTGACCCAATCTTCTAATGAAGTTAGCCAAGGTACAGAGCAAATTTCAATAACGATGGAAGAGTTAGCAGCTGGTGCAGAGGAACAGGCAAATAAAACAAGCGAAATCTCTTCTAATGTTGAAATTTTTACGAATCGTTTAGAGGAAGCAAACGAGTATGGTGAAGGTATTCAACAATCATCAAAAGATATGTTGAAGATTACGGAAGAAGGCAGTCAATTAATGGATGATTCGGCAGAACAAATGAAAAAAATTAATTATGTTTTTAAAGAAACTGTTCAAAAGGTTGAAGGCTTAGCCAAAAAATCCCAAGATATTTCTAAATTGGTAGTCGTTATTAAAGATATTGCCGATCAAACAAATTTACTTGCCCTAAATGCAGCTATTGAAGCAGCTAGAGCTGGTGAACATGGAAAAGGATTTGCTGTAGTTGCAGATGAAGTAAGAAAATTAGCTGAGCAAGTAGCGAATTCTATTGCTGATATTTCCAATATTGTAAGTAACATACAATCTGAGGCGGCCGGTGTAGCAGATTCCCTTCATAATGGATATCAAGAAGTTGAACAAGGTGTAAATAAAATTCAACTTACGGAAGAAAAGTTCAGCATGATTCGTGATTTAATCAGTCAAGAAGTAAACACAATTGTAAATATTTCAAAAATATTAGAGGAATTGACAATAAAAGGACAACAAATGAATGGCTCTATACAAGAAATTGCTGCGCTTACGGAACAATCAGCTGCAGGAATTGAGGAAACAGCTGCAGCTAGTGAACAATCGAACTCATCCATTAAAGAAGTATCTGCAAGCGCAGAGGAGTTGTCTCGTTTGGCAGAGGAACTAATACAAACTGTT
>CADBNU010000055.1 GCA_902796085.1 Heyndrickxia coagulans | reverse complement strand
TCTGATATTGCCCAAAAATTGGCTCATTTTTTTAATACGATATTTTCTTCTGTGTTTTTATAAGTAAGTGGAACTGTTTCAATGGTGTGATGCACCATTGGAACAGTTTTTTGCTTTTCTATTCGATAATCATGATAAAATATATCTTGCAAAAAACAATTAGTAAATAGAAGATTATTATACCGTTATAGAGTTTTGATTGAATATAAAAAAATGTACTGTTATAATCAAAATTAGCGATTTTGCAAGGACTTAGGAGTGAACGGAAACGATGAAAAATGAAGAAAAATTTTTACGACAAGAAAAAATCCGTAACTTTTCGATTATTGCTCATATCGACCACGGGAAGTCGACATTGGCGGATCGAATTTTAGAAAAAACAAATGCATTATCTAGTAGAGAAATGAAAGATCAATTGCTAGATTCAATGGATTTAGAAAGAGAACGTGGAATTACAATTAAATTGAACGCGGTACAATTAAAATATAAAGCAAAAGATGGAGAAGAATATATTTTTCATTTGATTGATACTCCCGGGCATGTTGACTTTACATACGAAGTATCAAGAAGTTTAGCAGCTTGTGAAGGGGCCATACTTGTTGTTGATGCCGCTCAAGGAATCGAAGCCCAGACCCTTGCGAATGTATATCTAGCCCTTGATAATGATTTAGAAATCTTACCTGTTATTAATAAAATTGATTTACCGAGTGCAGAGCCGGATCGAGTTCGTCAAGAAATTGAAGATGTCATTGGTTTAGATGCAAGTGAAGCTGTCCTTGCATCAGCGAAAGCCGGGATCGGTATTGAAGAAATTTTAGAACAAATTGTTGAAAAAGTTCCACCACCAATGGGGGATCCAGCTGCCCCATTAAAAGCATTAATTTTTGATTCTGTTTATGATCCATATCGTGGTGTTGTTGCGATGATTCGGATTGTAGAAGGTTCAGTAAAAGTTGGTGATAAAATTCGTATGATGGCCACAGGTAAAGAGTTTGAAGTGACTGAACTGGGTGTACAAACTCCGAAAATGACTCCACGAGAGGAATTAACCGTTGGAGACGTTGGTTATTTAACAGCTTCGATTAAAGATGTCGGAGACACGCGTGTAGGTGATACCATCACATTAGCAGATAATCCTGCTGATGAACCGTTGCCTGGTTATCGAAAATTGAATCCGATGGTATTTTGTGGGTTGTATCCAATCGATACGTCGAAATACAATGATTTACGTGAAGCCTTGGAAAAGTTGCAATTAAATGATGCTTCATTACAATTTGAACCGGAAACATCACAAGCATTAGGCTTTGGTTTCCGTTGTGGATTTTTAGGACTTTTACATATGGATGTTATTCAAGAGCGGATCGAAAGAGAATTTAAGATAGACTTAATTACAACCGCGCCAAGTGTTATTTATCATGTTTACACAACTGATGGGACTAAAGTTGAAGTTGATAACCCTGCCAATATGCCTGAACCTCAAAAGATTGATCGCATTGAAGAACCTTTTGTTAAAGCGACGATTATGGCGCCAAAGGAATATGTAGGTCCGGTTATGGAACTTTGTCAAAATAAGCGGGGAATTTTTATTGATATGCAATATTTAGATGAATCTCGTGTTTCGATCATTTATGAAATACCATTGGCAGAAATTGTCTATGATTTCTTTGATCAACTAAAATCCCATACAAAAGGTTATGCATCCTTTGACTATGAACTTATTGGATATAAACAGTCAAAACTCGTGAAAATGGATATCTTGTTAAATGGAGAGAAAGTTGATGCTTTAAGTTTTATTGTTCATCGTGATGCAGCTTACAATCGTGGGAAAGTAATTGTTGAAAAATTAAAAGATTTAATACCACGTCAACAATTTGAAGTTCCTGTTCAAGCTGCAATTGGAACAAAAATTGTTGCACGTTCTACCATTAAAGCGATGAGAAAGAATGTCCTCGCGAAATGTTATGGTGGAGATATTTCACGTAAACGTAAATTGTTGGAAAAACAAAAAGAAGGGAAAAAACGGATGAAGCAGGTCGGTTCCGTTGAAATCCCACAAGAAGCCTTTATGGCGGTATTAAAACTAGATGAAGAATAGGTCTTTTTTGAGGGGAGTCCTTTGTAAGATTGGACATCCCCTCTATATTTCATGGAAAATTGAAGTAGAAATAGTAAAAAATTATAAGTTTTTCTTAAATAATATATTTTAAGGGGTCCGATATCCCCTTTATTTTTGAAGGTTGTGATTGTTATGCCAGAATCTGTTTATATTCATATACCATTTTGTACACATATTTGTTATTATTGCGATTTTAATAAAGTCTTTTTAAAGGGACAGCCTGTTGATGATTATTTACAGGCGATGCGTCTTGAAATGGAACATACATTTCAACAATTTCCACCAAATCAGATTAAAACGATTTTTATTGGTGGTGGCACACCGACAGCGTTGAACGAAAATCAACTGACCTATTTAATGAAATCGATTCATGCTTTTGTTCAGTTTGATTCGAATATAGAATTTTCAATTGAAGCCAACCCGGGTGATTTGACCGTTGAAAAACTGAAAATCTTAAAACATTATGGTGTCAACCGGTTAAGTTTAGGTGTTCAATCTTTTAATGATGAACTGCTTCAGGCAATCGGTCGTAGTCATCAAGCAAAGGATGTTTATGTAACAATCGATGAAGCAAGAAGGCTTGGATTTAACAATATTAGCATTGACTTGATGTATGGACTGCCAAATCAAACGATTCAAGATGTTAGACACTCCTTGGATGAATTTTTCCAATTAAACCTTGAACACTGTTCTGCTTATTCTTTAATAGTTGAGCCGAAAACCATTTTTTATAATTTAATGAGAAAAGGAAATTTACCATTACCTTCTGAAGATATAGAGGCAACAATGTACGAATTAATGATGG
This sequence comes from Heyndrickxia coagulans, assembly GCA_902796085.1. GTDB lineage: Bacteria > Bacillota > Bacilli > Bacillales > Caldibacillaceae > Pallidibacillus > Pallidibacillus thermolactis. Next base: position 1,722 of record CADBNU010000055.1, on the reverse strand, counting down.
ATGAGATGGAAGGTCACGGTTATAAACAATATGAAGTAAGTAATTATGCGAAAAAAGGCTTTGAGAGTAAGCATAATCTTGTATATTGGAATAATGATCATTATTACGGAATCGGTGCTGGGGCTCATAGTTATATAAATGCAGTAAGAAGATCGAATATCGGTCCAGTTAATAAATATATTCAAGCTGTTAAAGAAAATGGGCATGCCATTCGAGAAGAAGTAACATTATCGAAAAAAGAACAAATTGAAGAAGAAATGTTTCTTGGTTTGAGGAAAACAGAGGGCGTATCGATAAAAAAATTTCAGGAAAAATTTTCGATTCATCCCCTCGAATATTATAGAGAAGAGATTGAAAAATTAACAAACAAACAATTAATCGAAGTAAATCATAGATTTATTCGGTTGTCAAAGCAGGGTAGAATGCTCGGAAATCTTGTTTTTCAAGAGTTTATTAAATAATCTTTGATTGCATAATAGAAATAAAATTAACAATAAGGCAATTAGCATATTCGCTGGTTGCCTTTTATTTTCATTCGTCTATCGCTTTTAAATTTCTCACAATTATTGACATGTGAAAACGAATTTGTTAATTTATAAGTATTAGCACTCCGGTTTAATGAGTGCTAAAAGGAGTGATGGTAATGTTAACAGAGCGCCAATTGTTAATATTGCAGATCATTATTGATGATTTTATTCGCTCTGCTCATCCAGTCGGTTCGCGTACATTGGCAAAAAAGAAAGGTATAAATTTTAGTTCAGCTACGATCCGAAATGACATGGCCGATTTAGAAGAACTCGGCTTAATTGAAAAAACACATACTTCTTCGGGAAGAGTACCATCGGAAAAAGGGTATCGTTTTTATGTTGATCATTTATTATCTCCAGAAAAACTTGAACAACATGAATTGAAGATGATTGATGAATTATTCGAAGAAAGTATTTTTGAACTTGAAAAAATCGTTCAAAATTCCGCGAAAGTATTATCTGAATTAACAAAGTATACTGCAATTGTATTAGGACCGACTGTCGAAGATCATAAGTTGAGTAAATTTCAAATCATCCCATTAAATGATGATTCAGCAGTGGCAATTATTGTTACCAATACAGGTCATATCGAGCATAAATTGTTCACGATACCATCATCGATTCATCCTACCGATATAGAAAAAACAGTGAATATTTTAAACGAAAGGTTAAGAGGTGTACCTCTAAGTGAGTTAAACTCCAAATTAATGGGAGAAATCATTCAGTTATTCAAAGAGCATCTCCATAGTTATGAAGCGATGTTTCAATCCTTATTTACTGTATTAAACATTTCTTCAAATGATAAGCTATATTATGGCGGAAAAATAAATATTTTAAAACAACCTGAGTTTCAAGATATAGAAAAAATTAAGGATATTATAAAGTTGATGGAAGAAGAGGACAATTTTTATCATTTGCTACGAACAACACCGTTTGGTACACATGTGAAAATTGGAACTGAAATTAAAGTTCCTGAAATGGAAGATTTAAGTTTAATTACGGCAACTTATAATATTGGTGAAGAACAATTTGGGAAAATTGCAATATTAGGTCCGAAACGAATGAATTACGGAAAAGTAATATCTTTACTGAATTTACTAAGTAAAAATTTGACATTTACACTATCTAATTTATACGATGAATAGTGACTAGAAATTTACTTTTTTAGTTAAAGGAACTATTCCGCACGTGGTTG
>CADBNU010000054.1 GCA_902796085.1 Heyndrickxia coagulans | reverse complement strand
GGGCGTTATTATAAACGCCTTTTCTTGTTCAGACAATATAAACAGAAATATTTTAGCTGTTAGATGAAAACGAATATAATAATGAGAACTTTCATTATAGTACATTTCACTATATTGTGAAAAAGCCACTGAGACATAAAATAGATTTATTTTCTCACCTTTATATTTCATTCCCTTTGACAAGACTTCATACATATAAATTGTTATAATTTATTATTATGATAAAAAAGGATGATTGTATTGTTTGATCCAACGGCATATGAAAATTTAAAAGTTGTTTTTGAAGGAATTGTTTATGATTATGATTTGAATGAGGAAATTACCATTATCGAGAGAAATGACTACATCAATCTTGCAGACATGTCTCGTACATATAATCTATCTTTTATGAATAAAAATGACCGAAATAAATTATTAATAATGAAAATTGAACTTAAGGCAAATTTTCAACAACTAGTTGCTGAATGGTATCCGATGAATGAAAGACCGGGAGCTAATATTAATGTGCATTTTAATGTCAACACGAAACTCGATGAAGTATTAGAAAAACGAGTAAGTAAATTTTTAAAGAAAAACTATGAAAAAATGTATAACCTTGAACAAATTACAAACGTTTATCATGACCAAAAAATGACATACCAATTCATATTAAAAAGACATGAAGAGATAACTGAAAATAATATGGAAGAACTACATGATATTGTAAATGAGACGATCAATAATGGAAATTATCTACTAACCATGTTATAAAAAGTAATTGAAAGAGGACGGTTATGAAACAGATAATCAAGTCAACAGAAAACTTGTTAAGGGTAAGGTTTGAGGAGGAATGCACTGGACATGATTGGTTCCATTTAAACCGTGTTCGAAATTTAGCATTACATATTCATCAAAGGGAAAATGCAGGAAATCCTTTTACTATTGAAATGGTTGCATTATTACATGACTATTACGATGATAAGTTATGGAATGAATCATCGAAGAAGAGAGAAGAATTGGATCAATTTTTACGGCAAGATTTAGACGATCACTATGTAGAACAGATATTGACAACCATTGATTCGATATCTTATAAAGGGGGACATGGCAAACCTCTTACCAGTATTGAAGCTAAAATTGTACAAGATGCGGATCGGTTAGATGCAATTGGGGCGATTGGGATTGCTCGTACTTTTGCCTATGGTGGAAAAATAGGTCAGCCAATACATAATCCAGAAATACAAATCCGAACATCTATGTCTTATGAAGAATACCGTCATGAAAAAACAACGTCAATTAATCATTTTTATGAGAAATTATTAAAATTAAAAGACTTAATGCAAACGAAGACTGGGAAAAAAATCGCTGAAGAGCGCCATCAATTTATGGAAGAGTTTTTAAGACGATTTTGGAAAGAGTGGAATGGTGAACAATGAAAATTTTTACTGCAGATCATCTATTCAAAACAATCGGGGATAAACAATTACTTAATGATATTTCTTTTACGATTGGTGAAAAGGAACGAATTGGTTTAATCGGTATAAATGGCACCGGAAAATCAACTCTACTTAAAATGATTGCTGGAATCGAAGATTTGGATAATGGTAGTTTCACAAAACCGAATGATTATAAAATTTCTATTTTACTTCAAGAGCCTGACTTAAACCCTGATTTAACTGTATTGGAACAGATTTTATCCACAGATAGTCCAATTAATAATGCGGTTCGAGAATATGAGAAAATTGTTGCTGCATTAAATATTGATCCAGAAAACGATAAACTATTAGATCAGTATTTTCGTCTTCAAAAGGCGATGGACGATGTAAATGGCTGGGATATAAGCTCCCAAGCCAAAACGATATTATCTAAATTGGGGATTTCAGACTATAATCAACCTATCCGTCAGCTTTCTGGTGGACAAAAAAAGCGGATAGCTTTAGCAGAAGTATTATTAAACAAAGCGGACTTACTATTACTTGATGAACCGACAAACCATTTAGATTACGCAATGATTGAATGGTTACAAGAAGAGCTAGTAAAATATCCTACATCTATATTGTTTGTCACACATGATCGGTACTTTTTAGATGCAGTATCGAACAGGATCTTTGAATTATTTGAAGGTAAATTATATACATACAAAGGTAATTATGCCGACTATCTTGAAGCAAAGTCAATACGTGAAGAGGAAAACGCCCGTCAAAGGGAAAAAGCTAAAAATTTATATCGGCGAGAACTGGCATGGATAAAAAGAGGTGCACAAGCCCGTTCAACGAAACAAAAAGCTAGAATCGACCGTTTTAAAGAATTAGATAAAGTTGTAAGTCAAAAAACACAAACCAACCAAGTTGATTTATCATTTTCAGGTACAAGACTTGGAAAAGATGTTATCACGATTAGGAATGGTTATAAATCTTATAATAATAAAACGATATTGCAAGACTTTCATTTACTAGTTAAACCTGGGGACCGTATCGGAATTGTTGGAAAAAATGGAAGTGGAAAAACTACTCTATTAAACATAATTGCAGGAAAAGAAAATCTAGATAAAGGTGACCTTCTTTTAGGACAAACAGTTAGTATCGGTTACTATACACAAGAATCTGTCGATATGGATATTAATAAACGAATGATTGAATACATTCGTGAAGCAGGGGACTTTATTCATACGAAGGATGGAAAAACACAATCTGCAGCACAAATGTTAGAACGTTTTTTATTCCCTATGAACACTCATGGAACTATAATTCGCAAATTATCTGGTGGTGAACGGAGAAGGTTATATCTATTAAGGTTACTCATGGAAGAACCTAATGTATTATTACTTGATGAACCAACGAATGATTTAGATACTGAGACATTGACCGTTTTAGAACAATTTTTAGAAGAATTTGCTGGTGTTGTAATCACAGTCTCTCATGACCGCTACTTTTTAGATAAAGTTTGTGATCAATTGTTAATTTTTCAAGGCGAAGGAAAGATTGACAAATTTTTGGGTGAATATTCGGATTATTTAGCTGAAGTGAAGAAAAAATCGATTAAAGCTGAAGTAAAAAAAGGAGAAGGAAACCAAACAGTTCAAAAACAGAGCAAAAAACCAAAGGTTAAAAAGAAACTGACCTATAAAGAACAAAAAGAATGGGAAAACATTGAAATAAAAATATCCGAAGTAGAAGAAATGATCGCAGCAATTAAAACAGAAATGGAAACTTGCGGTAGTGATTTTACGAAACTTCAGGAATTAATGGAAGAAGAAAAGAAGTGGCAAGAACAGCTTGATTATTTAATGGAGCGATGGGAATATTTAGCAGAATTTGCAGAATAAAAGTAAATTGTCGATATCGTTGTTTTGCCAACAGGGCTAAATTAACGATAAGATAAAAGTGGTACTAAAACTAAAACTTGTTCGTTTGTATCCCTTACTAATTAAACATTTCGTTTGTTTTTTCTTTTAAAATCAAAAAAGGTGGGATTAAATTGAAAATAAAAGCTATTGAACCAACACCAAGTCCGAATACGATGAAGGTTATATTAGATGAAAAATTACCAAGTGGTACAAGAAATAATTACAGAAAAGAAAATTTGGATGATGCTCCTGAACAAATTAAGAAAATTTTATCCATCGAAGGAGTAACGGGTGTATATCATGTTGCTGACTTTATGGCAGTAGAACGTCATGGTAAAACTGAATGGGAAAAAATTTTACCAGAAGTTCGTCGTGCATTAGGTGAAGAACAACATATGCAATCAGAAGAGAAAATGAAACCTGATGAACATTATGGTGAAGTACAGGTGCAAATCCAAGTATTTAAAGGAATTCCATTACAGGTTAAGTTAATGGATGGGACAAATGAAAAGCGCTTTGGTTTGCCAAAAAATTATGTAGAAGCATTTAATGAAGCACAACTTCCTGGGGATAATTTCGTCGTACAACGAAAGTGGATGGATTGGGGCATCCGTTATGGTGATATGGATGAAATCGGTCAAACTGTATTGGAAGAAGTACAAGCAGCATATCCGCAATCTAGGCTTGACGAATTAGTAGAACAGGCAAAAAATCCTAATATAAAAAAAGACGCAAAGCATTTTCGTAAAGTAATATTGGATGATTTAGATCATCCTGACTGGCGGAAACGATTCCAAATACTAGAGCAAATGGAAGAACCAACATTAGCTGACTTACCTGTTTTAGAAAAAGCATTAAATGATGAAAAACCTTCTATTCGCAGGCTTGCTGTTGTCTATTTAGGAATGATAGAAGATAAAAGAGTATTACCTTATATTTATAAAGGTCTTCAAGATAAAAATGTAACTGTACGGAGAACGGCGGGCGATTGCTTGAGCGATTTAGGATTTCCTGAAGCTCAAGTTGAAATGATCAGAGCATTAAAAGATAAAAGTAAAATCGTTCGCTGGCGTGCAGCAATGTTTTTATATGAAGTAGGAGACGAAAAAGCATTGCCAGCATTAAGAGAAGCTGAAAATGATTCAGAATTTGAAGTTGCTTTACAAATAAAAATGGCAATCGAAAGAATTGAGGGTGGAGAAGAAGCGAAAGGTTCTGTTTGGAAACAAATGACGGAAGCTCGTAAGAAGAATGACTAGAACAGTTTTTTTGCATTTATGAAGAAATATGGGTACAATGAATTTACCACAAAATTCTAGTACAAAAAGCCTGTGGGTTTCTTGTAAAGATTAAAGGAGGTACACAATATTATGTCAATGGCTTATGAAGAATATATGCGTCAGTTAGTAATTCCAATGAGAGAAGAATTAACAAAGAATGGATTTAAAGAATTAAAAACAGCTGAAGAAGTAGAAGAGTTTATGGAAAATGTAGACGGTACGACTCTAGTTATGGTTAATTCTGTTTGTGGTTGTGCTGGAGGTCTTGCTCGTCCAGCGGTTAATTATGCATTAGCAAATACGCCAAAAAAACCAGATCATTTAGTTACAGTATTTGCTGGCCAAGATAAAGAAGCAACAGCGAAAATGCGTGAATACTTTGGAGATATTCCTCCTTCTTCACCATCAATGGCATTGTTAAAAGGAAAAGAAGTTGTTCAATTTATTCCTCGTGAACAAATTGAAGGACGTTCTGTTGAAGAAATAGTTGATGATCTATTAATTGGTTTTAATGATCATTGTTAATAAAATGATATTTAATGTATTATTACATAGAAAAAAGGCGCTCCCATTCAAATTTGAAGAAGAGCGCTTTTTTATATTTAAAAATGATTTGAAATAAAGATCCAATTGAAAATCCTTTCGATTTTAAACGTTTACAAGTATAATAGAATTATATCAATATTATTTTATATAAAAGATGAAAGAAGTGTCTTGTTATGACAAAATGGTTGAAAAAAACATTTGTTACCCTTGTTACTGTACTGACCTTTGGGATGTTTTCACCCTTTCAAGCGGTACAAGCCAATGATGAGCCTGTAGAAAAAACGAGCAAAAATGATGCTTTTGAATCAAAGCAGTCACAGTCTGTACAAAAAGAAAAGTTCGATCTTTCGTATCATGAAACAAATCAAAAACAATCGCCGAAACAGCAATTTTTACAAACGGCAATTGAAATTGGTCAACAACAATCGTGGCAAAAATTTGGCGATCGCATTGGACCTGTCATTGAGAATGAATTTGAAACAATTATATTGCCAAAAATAGAAAAAGCGATTATGGAAGTAACAGAACAATTTAATGATGAAGATATTCAACACCTAACGATTTCTCAAAAACCAGGTACTGGTAAAAGTGAAAAAATATTTCATATTTATAATGAAAAAACTGGTAAAGATATTATCCGTTTCCACGTCAGAAGAGATTTAAGACCACTTGAAGGTTATTGGTTTAACTTCCATTACCACACTTTTCATGATCATTATCAAACTCATCACGAATTAGGGGATATTTTCTGGGATAAAAATACTCCACCAAACTGGCCACATTAAAAAAAATCCATAATAGAATAAGAGGCTGTATAAAAGGCGAAAAATTTAAACCTTTATACAACCTCTTAAATTTTAAAAATTGAAAAAATAATAGGTTTAAAGATTACATGATATAATGATTCCAAAATAAATAGGATTGAAAATTTTTTACAACAGGTGAATCTTATAATGAGACGTTATCCAATCCTAATATCCTTTTTGCTTTTTATTTTATATTGTCCGCGTTCTGAAGCAAAATTTAATTATACATTTCTTAAGGATATAGTACATTCTGATTTCTATCAAAGTTTAAACTTACATTCTAGTGAATGGCTTGATTCTATCATTATGTTACCGAATGATGATTTTGATCAACTTGCTGCAAAACAAATGATTCAACGAATTGATCAGTTACCTCAAGAACTCCTTCAAAAAATCTCAGCCCAACGTATTGTGGTTGTGTTATTTAATGGAAAATTGACCGATTTTCCTTCTACAAATCATTTATCAGGACTGATTCCAAGAGGTTATAGAAATACAGGTACGACATGGGATGATGTACCAGGGTCTGGAGGAAATCGGATTGTTCATGTTAAAATTGGAGCTAGTGATTATGGAAAAGGGCATTCATCTGTTAATCTGGAATTACATGAACTAGCCCATTCTATTGACAAGCTTATATTCAATAAGATTCGAGAAAATGCTTATTTTTTATCAATTTGGAGATTGGAGGCAAGGACCTTATTTGAAAATCGCGCCTATTTTCTAAAATTCCCAGAAGAATTTTTTGCTGAAAGTTTTGCTTACTATTATTTAAATGAACACACAAGAAAAATTTTATATGAAAAGGCGCCAAAAACGTATCATTTTATAAAAAATTTACGATAATTGTAGGTGATGAAAGAATGAAACAATATTTACAGCTTTGTGAACATGTTTTAAAAAATGGTATAAAAAAAGACGACAGGACTGGTACAGGAACTATTAGTACTTTCGGCTATCAAATGCGTTTTAATTTGCAAGATGGATTTCCTTTACTAACGACAAAAAAAGTATTTTTGAAAGGTATCATTCATGAACTTCTTTGGTTTATAAAAGGAGATACGAATATTAAATATTTAAAAGATCATAATGTGAAAATTTGGGATGAATGGGCAGATGAAAACGGTGACCTTGGCCCTGTTTATGGTCATCAATGGCGTTCGTGGAGGGACGCTGATGGTAGGAAACATGATCAACTAGCCGATTTAATTGAACAAATAAAAACGAATCCAAATTCTAGAAGATTAATTTTAAGTGCATGGAATGTCGGAGATTTAGATAAAATGGCATTGCCACCATGTCATACACTATTTCAGTTTTACGTAGTTGATGGAAAATTGTCATGTCAGTTATACCAAAGATCTGGTGATCTGTTTTTAGGTGTACCTTTTAATATTGCATCTTACGCATTACTAACAATGATGATTGCACAAGTTTGTGACCTACAACCAGGGGAATTTATTCATACGTTTGGTGATGTGCATATTTATTTAAATCACATCGAACAAGTAAAATTACAATTAACACGGGAACCTCGAGAATTACCGACTATGAAAATTAATCCTTCAGTAAAAAATATTTTTGATTTCAAATATGAAGACTTTACATTAGAAAATTATCATCCACATCCAGCAATTAAAGGAGAAGTAAGTGTATGATTTCATTTATAGTAGCAACCGATGAAAATGGTGTCATCGGAAAGAATAATCAAATTCCCTGGTATTTACCTGACGATTTAAAACGATTTAAAAAAATCACAATGGGTCATCCAATTGTAATGGGAAGAAAAACCTTTGAATCAATCGGTAAACCATTACCAGGTCGAGAAAATATAGTTTTAACGAAAAATAAGAAACTAGAATTAAAAGGTTGTACTGTTTTTCATTCGGAAAAAGAATTAATTGATTACTGTAAAAGGCTAAAAGATGAAGAAATTTTTATTATTGGTGGAGCAAATCTATTTAAAATATTTCTTCCCTATGTTGACAGAATATATTTAACCAAAATATATAAACGTTTTGAAGGAGACGTCTTTTTTCCAGAAATTGATTTCACTCAATATGTGATCAGTTCAAAGGAAAAAGGAATAAAAGATGAAAAAAATCCTTATGATTATGAATACATTATTTACGACAAGATAAAGTAACTACAAAATAAGTGCGGAGGTGGTCATATGTGCGGTCGTTTCACGTTAACAGCTGAAAAAGAGCAGTTAATCGATGCTTTTCAATTGGAATTTTTTCCAGATGAATATGAACCGAGTTACAATATAGCTCCGTCACAGCAAGTATTGGCAGCTGTCCAGTCGAACTCGATTAGAAGATGCGGTTATATTAAGTGGGGTCTTGTTCCCTGTTGGGTAAAAGATACGAAAAAATGGAAGCCACTCATTAATGCGCGTTCTGAAACATTAACAGAAAAAGCAAGTTTTAAACATCTATTGAATAAGAATCGTTGCATCATTTTTGCTGATAGCTTTTATGAATGGAAAATGGAAGCTGGGAAGAAGACACCTTATCGTATTTTAACGAAAACAGGAAAGCCGTTTGCTTTTGCAGCACTTTGGGATTGCAATCGAACTCGTTCAAAGGACCTTGTAACGTGTACGATTTTAACCACCTCTGCAAACGAAGTCGTAAAAAATATCCATGATCGTATGCCTGTTATTTTAGATACAAAGGATGCCGTTGAAATTTGGTTAAATGTTGAAGAATTTGATTTTCATGAAGCCAAAGAGGTAATGGTTCCTTATCCAGCCATTAATCAAAAACTATATCCAGTATCTAAACTTATTAATTCACCAAAAAATAATTACCCTGATTTAATTTTACCTCAGGAGGCTTAAAAAATAAAAAGGAAGTGCATTTATGACAGTAAAAATAGTAACTGACTCAACGGCCGATTTAACGAAAGAAGAAATTGAAAAATATAACATACATGTTCTACCGTTACGTATTGAACTAGAAGGAAAAACATATACTGATCGCGTTAATATTACACCATCAGAATTCATAAAAAAAATGAAACTTTCAGAAACATTACCAAAGACATCACAACCTCCGATTGGTGATTTTGTGAAAAAATATAGAGAACTAGTTCAAGATGGAAGTGAAGTTTTATCCATTCACCTATCTTCAGCATTAAGCGGTACGGTACAAACGGCTCATATTGCCGCAGAACAATGCGAGGGCAGAATAACAGTTATTGATTCAAAATTCATTTCAAAAGCTTTAGCGTTTCAAGTGGTTGAAGCAGCAAAAATGGCAAGTGTTGGACATGCAATTGAAGAAATAATAGACCGGATTGAACATATACGATTGCAGACAAAACTCTATATTATTGTTGATACATTAGAAAATCTCGTTAAAGGTGGTAGGATTGGTAAAGGTAAGGCGATGATCGGTTCATTACTTAATATAAAACCGATAGCTTCACTTCAAAATGGAGCTTATCAACCTTTGAAAAAATCAAGAAGTTTTCCACTGGCGATTAAACAATTGATGAAATATGTGAAAGAAAATATCAAAGGTAAAAAATTAAAGGCAATTAATCTGGTCCATGCTGATGGAAAACATTCCGCGGAAATAATGAAGATGAAGCTTCATGAGTTTGTAGGAAATTTAGACATTCAAATTAGCGACACTACCCCTATCATTAGCACCCATACAGGACCTGGTGCCGTTGCATTAATGTTTTATACAGATTAATTTATTCTGTAAGAAAGCTATCCTTTTGCCAAAGGGTAGTTTTTTAATTATGGAGGTTATATAAAAATCAAAAAATTAATAAGAGATACTTTTATTCTACTAATCTCATAATTTTGTTAAAATAAAAGTATAATACGAAGGAGGGATTCAGTGAAAGTTTTTTATAAGATCGTTTCTATAATTTGTTTAGTCATTCTATTATCTTCATGTGGTGGACAAGAAGTTATTCAAAATCAGCTCAATTGGTCACTTGAAGACTTTGAATATACGAATCAATTCGGGGAACCATTTGGTAAAAAAGATTTACAAGGAAAAGTATGGATTGCAAATTTTATTTTTACAAACTGCAATACGGTATGTCCTCCAATTACGGCTAATATGGCACGATTGCAAAGGCTCATTGACAAGGAAGGATTGGACAATGTAGCACTCGTCTCCTATAGTGTTGATCCTGAAGTTGATACACCAGAGATACTACAAAAATTTGCTTCGAAATTTACAGAAAACCAAAAAAATTGGTATTTTTTAACTGGGTATGTTCAAGAACATATTGAACAATTTGCAAAGGAAAACTTTAGATTTTTTATTCAAAAAATTGAAGGACAGGATCAAGTTTCCCATGGTACTGATCTGTTTTTAATTGACCAAAGTGGAACAATTGTTAAATCATACGATGCCATAGATGTACCCTATGAAGAAATTTTGAATGATATTATAATATTATTAAAAAATAATAAGTGAAATGAAAAAGCTGTCATAAAAGTCAATTGGTTGGACATATCATAAATATGAGAAAGAATGAAGACGGTGTTTGCGAGCAGGTGGCGACTATTGAAAAAGTTATTCACAATCTTGATTGCAATTGGATTCCTTATTTTTGTATTATTATTTATAAAGAATAATTCTATTCTAACCAATTCTAACTTAACATTAAATCAAGAGCGGGCTTTTATTTCTTTTTTAAAAGTAGAGCCACCGATAGATTTTATTCCTGTGAATTTAAAAATTACTGCCATTGGTGACTCGTTAACAGTCGGAGTTGGTGCAACAAAAAAAGAAGGTGGATATTTAAATTACATAAAGAGTCATCTCACGGAAGCAAAAGGGGTAAGAAATATAGAGATAACAAACTTAGCGAAAACCGGACTCCGCTCAGATGAATTAATTAAACTACTTAAACAGGCAGAAGTTAAATCACAAATTTCCAATACGGATATTGTGTTAATCACTATTGGTGGAAATGATTTAATGAAGGTATTTACGGATCATATCATTAATCTTGAATTGCCTGTTTTTGAACGGGAACTTGTTCAGTTTAAACAACGATTGCGAGAGATCATAACAACGATAAAAGGATATAATGAAAATATTTCCATACTATTAATTGGATTTTATAATCCATTTAATGAATGGCTTGGTCAAATTACAGAAGTGCAAATGATCATGGATCAATGGACAACAGCTGGAAGAGAGATTGTATCAGAATATGAGAATGCTTATTTTGTCAATATTGCAGATGCTTTTTCTAAACATGGTATAGATGTCCTTTATGAAGATTATTTTCATCCGAATGATTCTGGTTATGATTTAATAGGTAAAGAGACGATGGATGTTATATTAGCAAATATTGATACGATACTTACGGCAAGAAAGGTAACTTTACAATATGAAAAAAATTAAACTTACTTGGAAATATGCTTTTTTTCTCCTTTTGATGTTTAATCTTTTTGTCATTATATATATTTTTTGGCCAGCCAAGGATAGGCCATACTTACCTAAAGAAGAGCTGAATGTTGAAGGACCGACAATTCATTTAGAAACAAATAAATCTGAGTTAACAGGAATTATCAATCATTTTATTAAGAAAAAATACGGAGATCAATTATTTAAGTATTATGTTAATCTAACAGATGATCTCATTCTTTATGGAAATTTACATGTCTTCGGTGAAGATGTCCAATTTGAACTACATTTTTATCCGGAACCACTTGAAAACGGTGACCTACGTTTAAAACAAGAAAACATGAGCATCGGAAATTTAAATCTTCCTGTTTCTATTATTATGAATTTAATTTCACGGGCGTATGAATTTCCAGAATGGGTCGAGATTAAATCGAATGAAAAAGCGATATATCTTCATTTAACGCAGATTAAACTAGAAAATGACTTTCGCATTCGAGTTAATGAGTTTGATTTAGAAAAAGATTCGATTTCATTTCAACTTTTCATAAATGAAACAGAGGATGAATAAAAAGCCCAATATTTTTTATTGGGCTTTTTTGCTAATACATGATTCGTAAACCTTTTGGATAAGAATTTTTTATCATACCATTCGACTCTTTCCCCCAACCAAGTGGAAAT
>CADBNU010000053.1 GCA_902796085.1 Heyndrickxia coagulans | reverse complement strand
GATAAGAATCTTAGAAAATGATGAGCAAAAAAAGACAAATCCCAACTCAAATGAAGCATTTGAGTTGGGGTTTGTCGACAGTCTGAAATGTTACGAATTTTCATTCGTAACATTTATTTTGTCATTTAATAGATATAGTTTTGTTTCATAACATTCAGTTCTTCTTGAACCTCTGCAGCATACTTTTTTGACCCCATTTCCTCATGCATCCGATATAAAATTGTCGGTCTCTCTATTATACCTATTGAAAAATATTTTGAAGCTCTTAACCAAAATTCGTAGTCTTGTGTATATAGGAGGTTCTCATTAAATAGGCCAACCTTAGAAAATACATCTTGATGAATAATCGCTGTAGATCCGTTAAATAGATTTTTCTTTCTTAAAATTTTTTTCAATTGTGTTTGTGAATGAAATTTTATTTTGATTGGTTCATATAAAATATTTTTATTTTCATCAACAATATAAAAAGGAGTAAAACTAATTTTATATCCGTGTTTCTCCATCCAATCAATCTGTATATTTATTTTTTCTGGCAAATATATGTCGTCTGAACTCAACCATGCTATATATTCACCTTTTGCTTGTTTTATGCCCGTATTTAACGCACTAGCGGTGCCCCCATTATCCTTTTCAATAAGTTGGATTTTATCCAAATAAGGATGTAGTTTATCTAGATAACGTGTTGATCCGTCATTAACTACAATTACTTCTTTGTTTGGATAGGATTGCTTTAGGGCACTGTCAATCGCCTCCGCCACAAACGGACAATTATAAAATGGGATAATAATTGATACTTTCGGTTTCATGAGTCCCTCCTATAACTTTTGACGATAATAGGATAAAATTGAATTTAAAGAAGATGAAAACGGGATTGATGGGTTCCAATTTAACTTTCTTATCTTTGAAAGATCTAAACCGTGTTCATATACTGAATGACCATTTTTATTGGCGAGTTTATGATTTTGATCCATTATTTCCACCGGTACGGGTACATTCGTTAATAATTGATATTGATTAATGACCTCTTTTAAACTATGGAAATTCCCTGTTCCAATCGGATAAACTTCTCCAATGTCACCTTTTTTTAATAAAATCTCGTATGCTTTTAAACAATCACGTATATCGAGAAAATCGCGTACTTGATTCGGATGATAAACTTGAAGTGGTTCGTATATATTATATTTTTCAAGTTTCACGATTCTTTCTGCTAATAAAGAACAGAAACCGCGGGACGGACCAGCACCTATTAAATTTGTCGGTTTTGCTATTATGATGGATAGATTAAATAATGTTTGCCAAGATTTTGAAATTAAACTTTGAAATGTTTTCGTTAAGCCGTATGGATGATTGGGACGTTGGGTTGGATTATATTCAAGAGCCGAACCGACCACTAGCACTCTAGTATCAGATTTATACTTTCTTACACCTTCCAATAAGTGTATTGTTGCCATGACATTCGCTTTTAAATACATGGAAGGATTTTGCCACGATTCCATCACATCGTTTTTACCAGCAGCATGAAGGATATAATCTGGTTTCGTCTCTTTAATGACATTGGCAATCGCTTCCTCGTCTGTTAAATCACATAAGATTGATTGTACTTGATCTTGACTTAATTGATCCGTATGTTGTTGATTTCTTTTTAATGCTATCACTTCATAACCATTATTTAAAAAATGGCTACATGCATGTTGTCCGGTAAAACCGTTTGCTCCTGTAATTAAGATCCTTTCTTTACTCATGATGTTTCATCCACTCATACAATTCTTGAATCATCTGATCGTATGGTGGTACAAAAATTTTTTCATCTCTGGTATTTCTTAAAGTTCGGTCTAATTTTATGTCTTCGAATGGATGAATAACGACATCTTGTTTTTGAAAAACATGTTGAATGAGCTTTAATAAATGATATTTCGATATAACTTCTGGAGCAGTTAAATGGTATAGACCAGTAATTCCTTCTTCAATCACATTATGAATGGCTTTTGCTAATTGTAAACTGGTCACACCGTTCCAATATACGTTTGTATACCCGTTTATGTCTCCTTTTTGTTTCATAAACCAATGGAATAAACCGATACCGTCCTTTAACTCTGGGCCTATGATGGATGTTCGAATTGTGACGTGTGGTGGTGTATGAACTTCTCCTAAAAATTTCGTCCGAGCATAAATCGTTTGACCGTCTGGCGTGTCTTTTTCCGTATAGCGACCTTCTCGATTCAAATTTGTCATTTCTTTGCTCATTTGACCTAAAAAAACACAATCTGTACTAATATGAATTAGCTTTCCTCCTGTTTCATCTAGTCTTCTTTTTAAGAAATGAGGAAATAAGCTATTCACTTGAATGGCTTCCAGTTGATTATTTTCTGCACGATCATTTAATAATCCAATCGCATTGATTACATAATCAGGTTGGATTTTTTTTATGATCGTGTCGATTGTTTCCATCTTCATTGCATCGAAAAAGATGCCATCATTTGGCGAACGAGTTGTATATTTCACTTCAAATGATGGCTGTTTTTGAAAATATTGAACAATCATATGACCCGCCATTCCTTGACCACCAATAACAAGTAACTTCACGATAGAAAGCCCCCTTTTTTCAATAGCTTTCT
>CADBNU010000052.1 GCA_902796085.1 Heyndrickxia coagulans | reverse complement strand
CGAGCTGAAGATCCGTAAAGGCGAAGTTGATGTCGCCGTGTCACTGGACGCGCGTTCGCCACCGTACCATCCATCAATCTAAGAATCAGACTTTCTGGACTGTCCCTTTTATTTTCTCTTGAAAAAGAATAAGTACGCTCCTGCGATAACTAAAATGATCGGCCATAATGAAGTGAATTGTAAACGTTTATCTTCAATGATTCCGATCCATTGGATATATTTGTCATAAAATAGTTGAATCAGAGCCAGAATAAGAAAAAGCCAAAAATAAAATAAGCCATTTCTTGTTTTTTGGTACCGTAAAAAGTATCCGAGAGCAATGAATAAAATAATGCCCCCAATGTGGTCTAATTGAATATGTACATTTTGTATTAAATGGAAATGGACGCCTAATCCTAAAAACAAAATACCGGGTACAATCATTTCAAAATCATTTCCCGAATAGGCTTGTATTAAAAAGGCGAGGCCAACAATGAGCAGAATGGTCGGCCACGTAAAGAATTGAGAACTGATTTGGATATTCGTCTGCTGCAGGAAAAAATATAGTCCAAATCCAATTAATACGATACTTGGAAATAGATTTTGTTTTCTCATTTGTACAAATCACCTTCATATTACTTGAACAATTTTGCTCGGTTTGATAGCCTAAAAATAAAGTAATTTATAATAATTATAAAGTAGTAATACTTATAAATGGAAATGAAATTTATGATTCAAGGATGAACTTATCGTAACATAAATTTCAGTTTCTGTTCACATTTATGACTAAATTTGTCACTGTTACATGTTACAATTTTTATATGAGTCAGTTTCTTTGGAGGGAAAGAAATGCATCTACTAGTGGTCGGGTTAAACAATAAAACAGCTCCAGTGGAAATTCGTGAACGCCTGTCTTTTCCAGAGTCACAATTAGGTGATGCCATGGAATTGTTAAAGAAAAGAAAAAGTATTCTCGAAAATGTAATTGTTTCAACTTGTAATCGTACGGAAGTTTATGCGGTGGTTGACCAATTACACACTGGTAAATATTATATTAAACAATTTTTAGCTGAATGGTTTGCAATCGATCGGTCTGAATTCGAAAAACATTTATTTATATATGAGAACAATCAAGTTGTTCAGCATTTATTTAAAGTTGCTTGTGGATTAGATTCAATGATTATCGGGGAAACCCAAATTTTAGGACAAGTTCGGTCTAGTTTTTTACTAGCGCAAAAGCGTGAAGCAATTGGTACGATCTTTAACCGATTATTTAAAGAAGCGGTCACGGTTGCAAAAAAGGCTCACACCGAAACAGATATTGGGGCAAATGCAGTATCGGTAAGTTATGCCGCGGTTGAACTTGCGAAAAAGATTTTCGGGGATCTGAAAGGGAAACAAGTGGCAATTATCGGCGCGGGAAAAATGGGAAAGCTTGCCATCCAAAATTTACAAGGTAGCGGTGTTGAAAAAATTGCTGTTGTAAATCGCACCTTTGAAAAAGCCCAAACAATGGCTGATGAATTTAATGGTACAGCTTATTCCTTTGAAAATATGACAGATGTATTATGTCAATCTGATATTGTGATTTCATCAACGGGTGCAAGTCAATATGTTATTACGAAATCCATGATGGAAACGGTAGAAAAAGAACGGAACGGAAAACCGATTTTCCTAGTGGATATTGCTGTGCCTAGAGATATTGATCCATCAATTCATGAACTAGATGGTATGTTCTTATACGATATTGACGATCTAGAAGGCGTTGTTGAAGCCAATATGCAAGAACGTCAAAAAGCAGCAGAAACGATTCAACAATATATTCATGAAGCGGAAGCAGATTTTCAAGAGTGGTTAAATACGCTAGGAGTTATCCCGCTAATTTCTTCATTACGTGAAAAGGCATTGAATATTCAAGCCGATGTCATGACTAGTCTTGAAAGAAAATTACCAGATTTGTCAGAACGAGAGAGAAAAGTGATTCGTAAACATATGAAATCCATCATTAATCAAATGTTAAAAGACCCTATCCTACAAATAAAAGAATTAGCTGCGGAACCGAATGGCCATGAGGCATTACATTATTTTGAACAAATCTTTAATTTAGCAGATCAAGAAAATGGAAAGAAAGCTCAAAAAACTGAATCTGTTACACGCAATGAGCCAAAGCCATCGCCAACGTTGCAAATGAATTAGGAAATGGATACTTGTGAAAGAGGTTTTCGCCTATGACAGAATATTTATTGGCGAGAATGCAAGAGGGAATGGTTCTTCTTTACGCATTTTCTCTCATCTTTTTTTATATGGATTTTCTGTTGAATAACCGGAAGGCAAAGAAAGCTGCCTTCTGGTTGCTTTATGTAATATGGCTTGTGCAAACCATTTTAGTTGTAGACTTTTATATACGTACAGCGCGCTTACCTTTATTAAGTCTAGAACAAGGTCTATATTTTTATAGTTGGCTTTTGATCACGTTTTCGATTTTAATTAACCGATATTGGAAAGTTGAGTTTATTGCTTTCTTTACGAACCTTTTAGGGTTTATTATTGTCGTGATTTATACGTTCGCCCCGTTTCAGTGGGAGGAAAGTGCGGTGAGTGCACGATTAATTTCTGAACTCTTAATCATCCATATCGTTATAACGATATTTGCCTACGTAATTTTTTCATTGTCTTGTATTTTTTCTCTCTTATATCTTCTTCAATATCAATTATTGAAGAAGAAAAGGTGGGGAAAGCGGTTGATTCGAATTAACGATTTATCAAAATTAGAACAATATGCCTATTTATTAAATAGTATCGGATTGCCCACTTTTTCGGTCGGTATTATATTAGGGTTACAATGGGCATTTATAAAAATTCCGACGTTGCATATCTTTGATGCGAAAATCATCGGTTCATTTTTCATTGTTTTTATATACAGTATGCTCGTTTATTTTAGATTAAGGAAAAATATGGCTGGAAAAAGATTGGCTTTCTATAATATTTCCGCTTTTTTGGTCGTTTTAATAAACTTTTTCTTGTCTGGAAACTTTTCCACATTTCATTTCTGATGGCTTAGAGGAATGGATTTTTAATAAAATTTGGAGATTTAACTGGAGGTTATTATGCGAAAAATTATTGTCGGTTCAAGACGTAGTAAGTTGGCAATGACACAAACAAAATGGGTTATTGAACAATTGAAGAAGTTAGGAGCGCCCTTTGAATTTGAAGTGAAAGAAATTGTGACAAAAGGTGATCAAATTTTAGATGTGACGTTATCTAAAGTAGGTGGAAAAGGTTTATTTGTAAAAGAAATTGAACATGAGATGCTGACGAAAAAAATTGATATGGCTGTACATAGTATGAAGGATATGCCTGGTATTTTACCGGAAGGGTTAACGATTGGGTGTATTCCTGAGCGAGAAGATCCAAGAGATGTGCTCATTTCAAAAAGCCATAAAGGACTAGATGAATTGCCAAAAGGGGCCATTGTTGGAACGAGTAGTTTAAGGAGAAAGGCGCAAATTCTAAAAAGACGACCTGACCTACAAGTCAAATGGATCCGGGGAAATATTGATACACGACTAAGAAAATTACAAACGGAAGATTATGATGCGATTATTTTAGCGGCTGCCGGACTATCACGTATGGGATGGTCACAAGAGATTGTGACAGAATTTTTAGATCCGAATGTTTGTATCCCTGCTGTAGGTCAAGGTGCCCTGGCAATTGAGTGTCGTGAAGATGATGCCGAGTTACTTGAATGGCTGGAAAAGTTAACGGATCAAAAGACAGCCCTTGCTGTGCGAGCTGAACGTGCCTTTTTAAATAAAATGGAAGGTAGTTGTAAGGTTCCAGTCGGTGGTTATGCAACCGTAAAAGATGGCGAAAAAGTTGAATTAACCGCCTTTGTAGCATCAACTGACGGTAAAGAAATATTAAAAGAAACGATAGCTGGCGCAAACCCTGAAGAAGTTGGTAACACTGCAGGAGATCAGTTAATTGAACGCGGTGCTAAAGATATAATTGAAGAGATCTTAAAAGAGTTAGAAGAAGAAGGGCATCATTAAAATTTTACCACGTGTGTGATAATGGGAGATGAAAAGATGCGAGAAAGTACCCTTGCTCTTTCGGGAAAAAAATGTTTAATCATGCGTCAAGCTGATGAGTCCCATCCACTGGTAACAGGTGTGAAAAAATTAGGCGGGATCCCAACAGTCGTTCCGTTAATTGCTTTTCGAAAACAAGAGTTGAGCAATAAGGAAGTTGAAGCGATTAAAACAATACATACATTTCATTGGATTGTTTTTACGAGTCAAAATGGTGTACATTTTTTTATGAAAGCTTTACAAGAAATGGCCATTCCCTTCCCGCGTACGTTGAAAGTAGCTGCTGTTGGCAAAAAAACGAAACGTAAATTGGATGAATGTAACATTACAGTTGATTTTACTCCACATAAATTTACGGGTGATCATTTGGCTGAAGCCTTGCGTGAACGTGTTTCACAGGATGAACGAATTTTAATTGTAAAAGGGAATTTGGCCCGAGATGCTGTTGGACAAGCTTTGCAGTCACTTGGTTGCGACGTTGATGAAGTGATCATTTATGAAACGTATTTTCCTGAGGAAAGTCACTCGCGGCTTGTTCAAGTCATGGAAAAGGAAAATGTCGATGTACTCATTTTTACAAGTCCATCGACAGTCGAAAATTTTGTGCACATTGCTGGTCAACATTTGCCGCGATACATTGAAGGAAAGGTCTTAGCTTCCATTGGGCCCGTAACGGAAAAGGCAATGCGAAAATATGGAATGCCAATCCATGTTTGTCCTGAAATTTATACAATGGATGAACTGTTAAACGAATTGGCGCTTTATTTTAAATGAACGATTTTGGAGGGAAAAAGATGAAGGATTTACAATTTAAAAGACATCGTAGATTGCGTCAGTCTGCATTTATGCGTGACCTTGTTCGTGAATACCATGTGTCAACCGATGATTTAATTTATCCGTTATTTATTGTTGAAGGTGCAGAAAACCTTCGTAACCCAATCTCTTCAATGCCAGGTGTCGAACAAATTTCACTCGATTTATTACCGGCTGAAATCGATGAACTGTTACAGTTAGGCATTAAAGCGGTGCTATTGTTCGGTGTACCAAATGAAAAGGATGCCGTCGGTTCAGGCGCGTACCATACCCATGGCATTATTCAAGAAGCAACTAGAGTAATTAAACAACATGCTCCAGAAATGTTAGTGATAGCCGACACTTGCCTTTGTGAATACACCGATCATGGTCACTGTGGCGTCATTTCTAATGGTGATGTATTAAATGATGAATCATTAGAATTGCTTGTGAAAACCGCTGTTCGTCAGGCTGAAGCAGGTGCAGATATTATTGCCCCTTCTAATATGATGGATGGCTTTGTCACAGCCATTCGCCATGGTTTAGATGAAGCTGGTTTTCATCATGTACCGATTATGTCTTATGCAGTAAAATATGCTTCTGCCTTTTATGGACCGTTCCGTGAAGCTGCCGATAGTGCACCTCAGTTCGGTGATCGGAAAACGTATCAAATGGACCCGGCAAATCGACGTGAAGCTTTACGCGAAGCAGCATCCGATATCGAAGAAGGTGCAGACTTTTTAATTGTTAAACCAAGCATGGTTTATCTTGATGTGTTAAGCGATGTTCGCAGAGAATTTAATGTTCCCGTTGTTGCTTATCATGTCAGCGGTGAGTTTTCTATGGTAAAAGCAGCTGCTCAAAATGGTTGGATAGATGAAAAACAAATTGTTATGGAAACCCATACGGCTTTTAAACGAGCAGGTGCTGATTTAATCATTACTTATTTTGCGAAAGATATTGCAAGATGGTTGCGTGGTTAATTTTTAAAAAATAACAAAGAGAGGTTGTCGGAAATGCGTTCTTTTGAAAAATCAAAACAGGCCTATACTGAAGCAGTTGAACTGATGCCAGGGGGCGTGAACAGCCCGGTTCGTGCCTTTAAATCTGTCGGCATGAATCCCATTTTTATGGACCATGGGAAAGGATCAAAAATTTATGATATCGATGGCAATGAATATATCGATTACGTTTTATCATGGGGTCCACTTATTTTAGGTCATGCCCATGATGGCGTTGTCGAAGCGTTGAAAAAAGTAACAGAACTCGGAACAAGTTTCGGTGCACCGACATTGATTGAAAATAAATTAGCCGAGTTAGTTATGGAGCGTGTACCATCCATAGAGATGATTCGGATGGTGAACTCTGGTACGGAAGCAACTATGGCAGCACTTCGCCTTGCTCGTGGCTATACAGGTCGTGAGATTATTGTGAAGTTTGAGGGTTGCTATCATGGTCACGGAGATTCCTTATTAATCAAAGCAGGTTCCGGTGTTGCAACATTAGGACTGCCGGATAGTCCTGGTGTACCAGAGGGGATTGCCAAAAATACGATTACTGTGCCTTATAATGATTTAGAAAGTATCAAAACGGCCTTCGAAAATTTTGGCGATAATATTGCAGGTGTGATCGTGGAACCAATTGCAGGAAATATGGGCGTCGTTCCACCACAACCGGGATTTTTAGAAGGACTGCGTGAAATTACAGAACAATATGGTGCCCTCCTTATTTTTGATGAAGTGATGACTGGTTTCCGTGCGCATTACAATTGTGCCCAAGGGCTACTTAATGTGAAGCCTGATCTTACTACTTTAGGAAAAGTCATTGGCGGCGGTCTACCTGTTGGTGCTTACGGTGGTAAACGTGAAATCATGGAAAAAATTGCTCCGGCTGGTCCAGTTTATCAAGCAGGTACATTATCAGGGAATCCACTCGCAATGACAGCAGGCTATGAAACTTTGCGTCGCTTAACACCAGAGGATTATGACGAATTTAACCGAAAAGCGGATATGTTAGAAAAAGGGTTCAAAGAAGCTGCAGCCAAATACGATATTCCATTAACGGTCAATCGTTGTGGTTCGATGTTTGGATTCTTCTTTACAAATGAACATGTAGTGGATTATGAATCAGTGCAAACGAGTGATCTCGATATGTTTGCCAAATATTATCGAGAAATGGTTGAACAAGGTATATTTCTCCCTCCTTCTCAATTTGAAGGAACATTCCTATCAACCGCTCATAGTGATGAAGACATTCAAAAAACAATCGAAGCGGTTGAAAAAGCTTTTGCTAAAATTAAAGGTTAATTTGATTGAGTTTTGTCTGCCTAGGCAATCTGTAGCTTAGGCAGATTTTTTTGTTAAGTTATGAATGTTGAAAGAATGGCACTGATAAGAAGAAAATTTTAAAATAAATGACACTCCCCACCAATTCTGCAAAAGCTACATCACCAAGTTACACTTAAGTAGCATAATTCCTTTATTTTTCTCATACATATTATTGATACGTATAGACAAATTGTCTGTTAAAGGTTTAAGAGAGGAGGAAGGAGTATTGAGTGAACACAATCAGCCATCGGCAATAAAGTTTTCACTAGAAGAAACAGTTTGGTTTCGTAAGGGAGAAGAAATTGAAGAACTCGTTAGTTTATCATTAGAACCAGATGTGACCATTCATGATTTAGATCAGTTTATATCCGTTCGCGGCTCCTTAAAAATGTATGGTGAATATAAAAAGAATAAAGGTGTGCAACGGGAAGAAGATTCGTTTTCATATTCCGGTAAAAAATTTGTTACGGTTGTTGAATCAAGAGAAGAAGGGATTTCAGAATTTCATTATGATTTCCCTGTTGATATAACCGTTCCTAAATCTCGAGTAAAAAATATCGAAGAATTGGATGTCATCATCGACATGTTTGATTATGATACGAAAGATCATAATTGTTTAACGGTCACAACTGATGTATCCATTATCGGTGTCGAATCAGACGAAGCTACGATATATAATCGGGAAAATCTGATAGAGCGTGAAGGTGAGGAGAAAGGACATGACGATGTAAAAACACCTGAGATAAACAATCAACTTTTTGCCTACAATGAAGTCCCGACACTTGATTTGGATGATGAAGAGGAAGAAGAAGACACCTTTGTTGTCGAAGCGAAGAAAGAACGCACTGAGGAGGACAAGAATACACCTATCCCAATTCAATATATGCCCCCTACGAACCATAATATGTTTAGCGAGTATACCACATCAAATGAAGATAACCAATCCGAGGCGAATAATCGAAACGTGAATGAAACAGCGGACGAAAAAAGTAAAGCACACGATGAAGAGTTACAATTAGTTGAATATGTCCAATCAGATTCTACTGATGACCATGAGTCCGTACGTGGGAATGTTCAAGAAAAAGAAGTTTCAGAGAAAAAGCAAGACGATCAGAAAGTAACCTATTTAAAAATTGATAAACACAAAGATGAACAAGAGGTACACAGAGTTTCAAGTGAGGATGAAGAAACGGATTCCAATGATCAACCCATTGAAATCGTCAATCTACAAACATCAGATGATGAACAACGACTGTCTGAAGAAGAATCTGAGGATAAAAATATAAAACTTCATTCTCATACAGAAAGAGAGGAAAAGGAATCCATATCGCTGACACAATTTTTTGCTAGAAAAGATGAAAACTCAGTCGCAAAAATGAAAATTTATATCGTTCAGGAAGATGATACGTTAGAAGATATCGCTGAACGCTATGAAGTGTCCGTTTCACAAATTTTACGATTTAATAGTTTAGAACCACATCAAGATGCTTATGAAGGTCAAATTTTATATATACCTGAAACACAAAAATCGCATCATTAAGAGGTCCAAAATGAAATATAGCTACGATTGGAAACGGGTTTTTTACCCGTTTTTTGTCTTATATTGAAAAAATGAGTCAGGCATTTTGGGAGGTGAATGAATGGAGCAAAGGAAAATCGAAGAGCTACACTCTGTTTTACGAGAATATAATGTCATTCCTGATCATATTGAACCTTATGGCAAAGCATATCGAGTCTACCATGGAGATAAGAGTTATGCGTTAAAGGAAATGGATGCTCGAAACAGTATCAATTTTTACAATACCTTTCAAATCCTTTTTACGAAAGGGTTCCAACGCTTTGTGCCGTTATATCCGACTAAACATTATCAATATGGGGTCATGCGCCAACATAAATTGTATTATCTTGCACCATGGATTGAAAGTAATCAAGAGGAAAAAATCGAAAATGAAAAAAAGATGTTTCGCGAATTAGCGAGGCTACACCATATGACAGCACAAGAAATGAAAGTAGAAAAAGAAGTCATTGAAGAGCATTTTGAACGAACAAATCTACAGTGGCAAAAGGAACGTGAAGTACTCGATCTTTGGATTGAGCAGGCCGAACAAAAATGGTATATGTCCCCATTTGAATGGGAATTTGTCCAATATTACAATGAATTCCGAAAGGCATATGAGTATGCCTTAAGAAAATTAGAAGATTGGAAACAGAAAATGTTAGAAGAAAAAAAGATGCGTTCTGTCCTTGTTCATGGAAAGTTACAACCGGATCATTATATTGTGGATCATAACGGTTATGGGTATTTTATTAACTTTGAAAATAGTCATATCGGTTCTTCCTTTCAAGATCTGTTGCCATATTTATCAAGAACATTAAATACGTATCCGAAACAATGTGACGAATGTATTGACTGGATTTACACTTACATGAGGAATAATCCATTACATGAAACTGAAAAGCTGTTATTAAAAAGTTATTTGGCTCATCCCGGTTTTATTTTTCATTTATTACAAAAATACACGACGCGAACGGCCGCAAATCATGAATTAAAAATGACAAAACGGATTCAAAAAAGTTACTGGCGATTGAAAAATATCGAATATGTCATCAGCAGGATGGAACAATTGGATCAACAACAAAAGCAAGCAAGTGAGCAAACACAAGGTGAGCATTAATTGTATAAAAACATGCGGAGGAAATGGGTGTTCCTCCGCCATCATATTATATCCATATAATAAGCTGCACAGATGAGTAGAAATACAAGTAATAGAATAACATCAAAGGTTGTAGGTAAAATTAAAGTCCGAATTCCTTGGAAAATTGTAAACGGGATAATGAGTTGTCTTCCAATTTCACGTATCGTTTTTAACCAAGGTGGCAATAAATATGGGTTATACTTTTTCCTCATGATCCTCCCCCTCTTAATGCCTAGCTTTGTAGTTATAAAAGAGCTAATTTATATTATTGTATGTAAAAAGATTGGGAAGTTGTTTATTTTTCCTAAATGTTGTCTATTAGTCAAACAGGAACGTTCACCCCATGAAAGAAAAATTAGGTATATTTTATTAAATTTAGGCCGATAATGATTGACGAAACATGAATTTTATATATAAAATAAGATATAAATTATATAAGCAGATGCCATGATTGGGAGGAGTACAATAGCTCGCTATTTCTAGAGAGGGAAACAGTTTGGTGGAAGTTTCCTAAATAGCACTATTGGAAGGTCGCCCATGAGCAGTTATTGTGAAGTTTCTAGTAGCAATGAACCGGGAAAACCGTTATCCAATTGAGAGCCAGATGCAGCTTCTCTATATTTCATATTGAGAAGATGTCGTTTTTTGCATCTGTGAATAAAGGTGGTACCGCGAACAACTCCATTCGTCCTTTAACGAGTGGGGTTTTTTTATTTTTAACGAACATCTTTAAACGGAAACAATCATTTGCAACTGTATAATAAATTAGGAGGTTTTTTTAATGAGTGAAGAACAAATATCGATGCCGACAAAATATGATCCGAAGTCGGTTGAACAAGGTCGTTATGATTGGTGGGTGAATGGTAAGTTTTTCGAAGCGAAAGATGACGAATCAAAACAACCATATTCCATCGTGATCCCACCACCAAACGTTACAGGAAAACTCCATCTTGGTCATGCGTGGGATACAACGCTGCAAGATATTATTACACGTATGAAACGAATGCAAGGCTATGACGTATTGTGGCTACCAGGTATGGACCATGCCGGAATTGCAACACAAGCGAAAGTGGAACAAAAACTTCGTGAAGAAGGGAAATCTCGCCATGATTTAGGTCGAGAAAAATTCCTTGAAGAAGCATGGAAGTGGAAGGAAGAATATGCGGATCACATCCGAAAACAGTGGGCAAAACTTGGTCTTGCGCTGGATTACAGCCGCGAACGTTTTACGTTAGATGAAGGATTATCTAAAGCGGTGCGTAAAGTATTCGTTTCTCTTTATGAAAAAGGTTTAATTTACCGCGGTAAATATATTATTAACTGGGATCCGGTAGCAAAAACGGCTTTGTCTGACATTGAAGTTATTTATAAAGAGATTCCTGGCGCTTTTTATCATATGCGCTATCCGTTAAAAGATGGTTCTGGCTATATTCAAATTGCGACAACACGTCCAGAAACAATGCTTGGTGATACAGCGGTTGCTGTTCATCCAAAAGATGAACGTTATCAACACTTGATTGGTAAAACGGTTATATTACCAATTGTTAACCGAGAAATTCCAATTATTGCTGATGAATATGTGGATATGGAATTTGGAACAGGAGCGGTGAAAATTACACCTGCCCATGATCCGAACGACTTTGAAGTAGGGAATCGTCATAACTTAGAGCAAATTGTCGTGATGAATGAAGATGCGACAATGAATGAAAATGCGGGTAAATATCAAGGTATGGATCGTTTCGAATGTCGGAAGCAACTTGTAAAAGACTTGCAAGAAGCGGGCGTCCTCGTTGAGATTGAAGAAATGGTTCACTCTGTCGGCCACTCCGAACGTACCGATGCCATTGTCGAACCTTATTTATCGACTCAATGGTTTGTCAAAATGGAACCATTAGCGAAAGCAGCCCTTGATATTCAAAAATCTGAAGACACAAAGGTACATTTTGTACCAAGTCGTTTTGAAAAAGAATATATTAACTGGATGGAAGGTTTACATGACTGGTGTATTTCCCGTCAACTATGGTGGGGACATCAAATTCCAGCTTGGTATCATAAAGAAACAGGTGAAATTTATGTTGGTGTCGAAGCACCAAAAGATATTGAAAACTGGGAACAAGATGAAGATGTACTTGATACGTGGTTCTCATCTGCATTATGGCCATTTTCAACAATGGGTTGGCCAGAAGAAACCGCTGATTTAAAACGTTACTATCCAACCAACACATTAGTAACAGGTTATGACATTATTAAGTTCTGGGTTTCTCGGATGATTTTCCAAGGTGTGGAGTTTACCGGAACACGACCATTCAAAGATGTTTTAATCCACGGTTTAGTTCGTGATGCACAAGG
>CADBNU010000051.1 GCA_902796085.1 Heyndrickxia coagulans | reverse complement strand
GAAAGGATTTCTGTTAAATCTTCAGACCAACCTTTAAAGTGATATTCATAGTGAAGATCGGATGGTCTAGTTGGATATTCACCACCATAATAAGCTTGTTCACCATGAATAACTTCTTGAGTATCTAAAACAGTTTCATCATAATTCTTAAAAACTACAATGTGAGCTTTTGGCTGAGCTTCATATTGGGCGATAGTAAAGAAACTAGAACGAACATTATCTAATGATCTATCCCAGCCGATGAATTCATAAGAATAAGCATCATCGTCTGGTCTAGTTGGTGTTTCGCCATGATAGGATGCATTTTTCCCAATCTTAACGACATCTGATCCTAATACTGAATTATCATAGTTTCTAAATTCAACCGTAAATTCCGGAATCGTTGACTCAAATTGAGCAGTAACAATCATGTCTTCAGTAACACAATCGAATGTTTTATCCCAACCGGTGAACACGTAAACATAATCGCCTTCAGAATCTCTTCTAGGCGTTGGTCCGGTATAGACTGCACCTTCATTATAATTAACCGTTGTACTACATAAAAATTCGCCATCATAGTTAACAAACGTTACAACATAAGTAGGAATTTCTTCATCATATTGAGCGATAAAAACGGTGTCTTCAACAATTCCATAAAGAGATTTATCCCATCCTTTAAATTTGTATTTAATAACACTTGTGGATGGCCTAGATGGTGTACGTGCATTATAATAAGCCACGCCATTATATGGAACCTTTCCTCTATACAAAACAGAGTTGTCATAATTTAAGAAAGTAGTATTTAAATAAATTTCGGCTTTGATAAATGTAGCGGTATAAACGGTGTTTTCATAAACCGGAACAATGGTTTTATCCCACCCACTAAATGTATAGGTGTATGAGTCATTAATTTCTTTAACAGGTTCTTCACCACCATAATGAGGATAATCTCCCGCTTCAAAATAATTTTCATATAACAAAGTTCCATCATAATTAACAAATGAAACCAAATAATCTTTTTTCTTTTCTTGGAATAAAGCGTGGAACGTTTTATCTTCAGTAATGTTTTCTAAATTGTTGTCCCAACCTTTGAACAAATATCTTGAATGTAAAGTGTCCGCTCTTTCTGGCATTGGGCCGTTATAGACGGCATCATGAGTAGGAGCAACATTGCATGAATAAAGGAAAGTGTTGTCGTAATTATAAAATTTACACGAATAAGTTAAATTCGGATTGGTGATCTTTGCGGCACCGGTTGCAGACAAAGTAACAACACCGGCAGTAACAACCGATAAGGCGATTGAACCTAAAACTATTAATTTAGAAAAAAATGATGTCTTCATATTTGTTTACCAATTATGTAATGGATATAAGGTTATGCTTTCTGTGATGTTGTTTAAATCATATGAATATTGTGGGACATTCATTTGTAAATCTTCATCCCAAACAATGTAGTTGGCCCACCCAACGAAATGGCTCTCTGGTTTTAAAGATGGAACTATGCTTCCGCGATATTCTGTTGCTTGTCCAGGCAAAACAAAATCTTCATATAAGATTGCTCCATTATTGTCACGATAAGTAACAATATAGTAAGTTTGGTTATATGCATCTCGACATTCATATTGTGGGAATACAGAAAAAGAAAAGTCTGGCATTGAATTGACCCATTCTTGTTTATCCCAAGAAACGAATGTATATGTGCCCTTATCATCCGCAGGACGTGGAGGATAACCATCTCGATCGTCGAAAGAGGCTTTCTTTCCGGGGGCAATGATGTCGTAGTCTAAAATATCGTCGTGGGTAGGATTTTTACAATAACTATAGAATGCAACAACATCGAGTAGTGTTGGCGCACCTTCAGAACTCTCCTCTTCGACGAAAACAGCAGTAAATGATGTCTCGCATTTTATATTTTCAAGAGATTTGTCCCAACCTTGGAAAACATAGGCGATATTGCCATTAGTTGGTTTATAAGGAGTTTCGCCATCGTAATGGACTGTCTTTCCATATTCACATTGGATAGTTTTCAAAAATGCGCCATCATAATTAAAGAAATGGCAATCATATTTTCGTAGAGTTTTTGTAAATACTGGATAGGTTTCTAAGTCAGAAACAACATGTTCAATATCGCGGTCCCAACCACTAAAAACGTATTCGTATTTCTCATCCATCTCTTTAGTTGGAGTTGGGCCAAGATATTTAACAGCCGTATTATATTTCGCGGAAGATTCCTGTAAAACAGTGCCATCAGAATTTTTGAAAACAACTAAGTAATCTCTTTCTTTTTTTGTAAAAATAGGACTTACAGTTAAATCACTATGGATATTTTTTAAATCTTTATTCCATGATTCAAATGTATAGATGTAATGTTCATCGGCAGGTCGATAAGGAGTCGAACCAATATAATGAGCTGTTCCTCCATTGGAAACATAATCCGTAAACAATAATGTTCCATCGTAATTGAGGAATGTAACTGTGTAACGAACTGGTAATTCGGTAAATAACGCGGTCGTTGAGAAACTCTCAAAAACGTGGTTTAAATCTTTGTCCCAACCGCAAAATTCATAATCAATAAAATTTGATGATTCACGAACTGGTTCAAAACCAACATAAACAGCAGTTTCACCAGCGGCAACATTATCAACATACAAAACATTGCCATCGTAATTGAGGAATTTTACTTCATATTCCAAAGGAATTTCTTCGTATTGAGCAGTAAAAATTGTATCTTCTGAAATATTGTCTAATGGTTTATCCCAACCTTTAAAACGGAAGGAGTTATATTCGGTTTTTGGTCTTTCTGGAGCTACTCCATAATATGTAGCGGTTCCACCTCTAGGAACGAAAGAAACATAAAGTTCTAATCCGTTGAAATTTTTAAATGTGCATTTGTAATCTCGATCTTCTTTTTTGAATTTAGCATAAAATTTTGTTGATTCGGTTAAATCATTTAAGGATTTGTCCCAAGAAACAAACGTATATTTACTATCTTCATCTTCTTCTTTAGATGGAATAGGCCCTTGGTACACAACCGAATCCCCATAATCAAAAAATGTAGACCACAAAAAAGATTCGTTATAATTATAAAAAGTTGCTTCTAATCTTGTTCTCGGAACCAATTCAATGGCACCAGCAGCATCTAAAGTAACAATTGTTGCAACAGAAACGGCTGATACGCCCAAAATCGCCAAGAGAATATATAGCAATTTTTTCATATTATGAATATTGTAAACAATAAGGTTATCAAATGCAATTTATAAAAGTTTAATAACTTTTTGCTTTTTCTCAAATGCCTTAGTTTATTTGGAGTTTTTCCCAAATATGATTAAAACAATCAAAATACGCATTTGAAAGCGAGAATAATCAACGCCTATATTTAGATTTTTAATGTCCTTAAGTACTTTTTATGTTTATCGCTCACTCGATGAGATTCCACAGCTTTTT
>CADBNU010000050.1 GCA_902796085.1 Heyndrickxia coagulans | reverse complement strand
CAGTTCTTGCTTGTTTTCCTGGGAAAAACAGTGTTCATCCACGTGCTGAAAACACTTTGTTTGGAAGTTGGTGAAAAAGTGCATTGATATGGGAAAACCGTATTCCTTACATCAGCCCTCTTTTTTGTGCTTTAAATTGACCAGTATTTCATCTTTTATACTCTGCTCCCCTAACATTGGTTTCGTATAGAGATCAATATCAATGGCAAACTTTGGTCGTTTTTTTACTTCCATGAAAATTTTCCCGATATATTCGCCTATGATTCCGATGGCAACTAATTGCAATCCACCAATGAACCAGATAGAAATCATTAGTGAAGTCCATCCTGCACTTGTAAAACCGAGTACTTTCTGAATAAGGGCGTAACTCCCTGCAAATATACTTATGAAAAATAGGACGAAGCCTAGAAAAGTAATGATTCTAATCGGAATCATACTGAAAGAAGTAATACCATTGATCGCAAAAGATAACATCTTCTTTAGCGGATATTTCGTTTTGCCAGCAAATCGTTCCTTACGATCGTAGTAAACTTCTGTTGCTTTAAACCCGAGAAGAGGAATAATGCCACGAAGAAAAAGATTGTTCTCTTCGTATTTTGCCAATTCTTCTAGGGCACGTTTTCCTAGGAGCCGGAAGTCTGCATGATTGTGTACAAGATGAATCCCCATTTTTTTCATTAATCGGTAAAAGGAAAGAGCGGTTGTTCGTTTAAACCAAGTGTCCGTCTCTCTAGAATCACGCACACCATAGACGATTTCATATCCTTGGTGATATTTTTCGATAAAGTTACGAATGACGGAAATGTCATCTTGAAGATCACAATCAATGGAAATGGCGCAGTCACATTTTTCCTTCGCTACTAGATAACCAGCAAGTAATGCGTTTTGATGACCGACGTTGCGAGTAAGTTTAATTCCGGTCACCAATGGGTTTCGAATACTTTCCCTTGCAATAATCGACCAAGTACGGTCCCTACTACCATCGTCAACAAACAATATTTTACTATCCATATGGATAAGCTGGTCATTTACTAAATCGTTTAAACAACAAGATAGCTGTTTTATTGTTTCTGGTAAAACTTCTTCTTCGTTATAACAAGGGACCACAATGGCAAGTAACGGACTATTATTCTCCATAGAAGTCTCTCCTTACGAAGTATTTTGCAACATGACACGGTAAAGATAAACTTTCCATGCTGATTCAGGATGTTCAAAACTTTTTTCAAAAATTAAATTGTTTTCATGTGCATTTTCAATGGGAAGGCTTGAAAAAATATAGCGACCTCCCATTTCATATAATGCGTCCGTATTCATATCCAAATGTTGGATGACTCGCTTTGACTTTTTTCGAAAATCATATTTTTTCCCAAGTTCATCGACAAATACGTAGCATCGACTTCCCCATTCATCAAAATAAATTCGGAGCTTTTTATTTTTTTCTAACTCATTCGCAATAATTTCCCGAAACTGATATTTATATCGAAGGGGATAAAAATTGCTGTAAGTATCTAACGTATAGAAACCGTTATATTGTGATATTGCTGGATGAAGGCCAATTGAGACAACTCGATATTCCGATTGGGGTCTACCTATATATTCTTTAATTTCTTGAAAAAGTTCTGTAGCATAAAATTCTCTAAAAGAAGGCATATGATGAATAACTCGATAATGGATTTCTTCATTAAATGGAATTAATACAATGATTTGCCCAATAATGGCGATATACACAATTTTCCTCCATCCTGTTCGCCATAAATAATATAAAGATAGTCCAAAACTTAAATAAATAATAAGCGGTCGTAAAAAATGAAAACGGGCAAAATTAAAAGTGGTTAATAACTCAATTTTTTCCTTTAGTGGTATCCACATTACGTTAAACCAGAGAGCATACCAAAGGGATAAGGCGTAGTTTAGAATAAAAAGAAAGAGAATTAATTTTTCTTGACGCCATTGTTTTCTTAGTATGATTAGACCAATGACAAGTAAAAGGATAGGCAAAATGACAATCGTATGGTTGGTCATTACATGGGTATGGCCAAATACAAAGTTTTTAAGGGATAGTCGCAAACTTCGTAACAACTCATGCCTGGATGAAATAAATTCGACACGATGGCTAACCTCATCACTAAATAACGTTGCATAGACAAGGCGGTATTCAACTAGTAAGTAAATAACACCCATTAATATAATGCTAAACAAAAAGCGACCGTTTAATTGTTTCTTTCGAATCGCATCCACGAGCCAGAAAATAAAAATGGCAACTAAAAAGAAGAAAAATCCTAGAACAATACTTGAGTAAAAGGGTAATAAACAAATGGTTACCCATTCTTTCCATGTATCTTTTCCTTGCCGAATTTTTAAAAACGCCCATAGTGCTAACGGGTGCCCTAGTGTACTTAACATCCCTGATGGCCAGAATGGAGTTAAGGCAAAGGTTAAAGCAACACCGACAGTGATCAGGTGTGCTTTTTTATCTTTAATAAAAAAATCTTTTAATAGTAAATACATCCCGATAAACGCAAATACACGGGTAATCGTTTGACTTATGGCATAAGCAGTCATCGTTTGGAATAAGGCATGCAGTAAGACGATGCCTGTCCATTCTGAACCGAAGGCATAACGTGGCAAACCGTTAATTATTTGTGGAATAGTTGCATCAACAGAACCAAATAGTTGTCCACTATTAGCGAGAACTTTATACCAGGCTAGATTTGAGTCCAAATTGTCATGTACTCGAATATGGGCATCTTCACCCAAAATAAATAATGGTGAAACAAATATTATGATCATGACAAATGCGATAAAGAGCTGTCTTTTTTCTACATTACCCAAATCTTTATCACTTCCAATTTTTTTCAATTCTGCCTATTAATCTGTCCGGTTTTGAGAAAAATATTCCTTATTTTGTAAAATCTAAAAAGGGTGCAGTTAGTCATTATAGATTTGCTTAATGAGTTGCATGGTGATGTAAGCATACATAGTTTTAAAATTATAATTTGTTCTTTCAAGATCGGTGAAAATTACACTTTTATATAAAAAAAGTGGTATATAAAAGTCTTCATAAACTTTTGTATACCACAAATAAAGAAATAAGTATGTGCTATGGAACAATGATGACTGGACATGGCGCCAATTGTAAGACTCCAACACTTACACTACCTAATACTGCACTTTTAACAGGTCCTAGTCCACGAGACCCCATAACAATTGCTTCTGCGCCTTTTTCCTTTGCAATTTTTGTAATTTCAATTTTAGGTTCCCCAGTTAAAACGATCTTCTCTGTTATCAATTCTTGACCTTGACTATCTTTTAATGTAAGTTCAATGACTTCCTTACCTAATTCCTCAACATATTTTTCAATATCCTTTTTTGATATTACACGGTGGACGTTTGGCGAGAAGGTATAGTTCGGCTGAACATTCACTATTATAATTTCTCCATCTAACTTTTTACATAATGAATAAGCATAGTTTACTGCTCGTTTTGAATGTTCTGATTGGTCAACCGGTACGATATATTTATTCGCCATATTTTCGGAGCTATCCTTCAATAGCTCCACCCCTCCTTATTAAATGTAATCAAAATATTCCTATATCATTATTTCTATAAAGAATGTAATATATCCTTCTGATATTGTATATGATTTCACAAACTTTTTGTGAAAAATTTTGATTTTAAATGTTTAAATTTTATATCGTCCAAACGATTATGATAAAATATTTTTTAAAAGGTTAAAATAATCCAAACAAGTATCTAATTTAAAGGAGAAGTGATTTTACACTTGGATAGTTTATGGATTCCCATAATATTAGTGTTATTATTAATTTTAATAAATGGTGTATTTTCCATGACGGAAATTGCCATTGTGACTTCCAAAAAAACAAAACTTGAGAAATTAGAAGAAGAAGGAAATAAAAAAGCAGGTATTGCCTTGAAATTGGCAAATAATCCGAACCAGTTATTATCAACGATTCAAATTGGGATTACTTTAATCGGGGTTGTTACTGGTGCCTTTGGAGGTGCAACAATTGCCTCTCAAGTAACACCTTACTTACAAAAGATCAGTTTTTTAGCACCATTTGCTAGTCAACTTAGTTATATTATTGTAATTGGATTATCTACATATTTATCTCTTATTCTGGGCGAACTCGTTCCAAAACGAATAGGGATGAATAATCCCGAAGGTGTGTCAATGGTAGTCGCGAAACCGATGTATTTTTTCTCTAAAGTTGGCAAACCTCTTATATGGTTTTTAAGTCGATCAACGGAACTTGTTTTAAAAATATTAGGAATTAAGCCGAAAAATGAACCTGCTGTAACAGAAGAAGAAATCGCTCAGTTAATTGAACAAGGGGTTTACAGTGGTGTTGTAGAAGAAATTGAACAAGATATGGTTGAACAAATATTCTATTTAGGGGATAAACGTCTTGGTGATATCCTTACACCAAGAACACAAATTGTTTGGATTGATTTAGAAAAACCTTTAGCAGAAAATCTTGCAAAAATGTTAGAAAGTAATTACTCCCGTTTCCCTGCTGGGCGTGGCAGTTTAGATGATTTTGCCGGGATTATTCATACAAAAGATATATTTGCAAAAATGGCTAAAAATGAACATCTCGATCTTTCCGAGTGTATTCGTGATACATTGATCCTTCCAGAACCAATGAAAGTTTTCCAAGCTTTAGAAGCTTTGAAAAAATCAGGTCAACATGAGGCCATGGTTATTGACGAGTATGGTGGTATTGAAGGTTATGTAACAATGCATGATTTCATGGAAAATATTGTTGGTGAACTACCTGAAAGTGATGATGAAGATGAGCCACAAATTATAAAAAGATCGGATGATACATGGTTAGCTGATGGATTATTACCCATTGATACATTTGCCCGATTTTTTGATTTAGAAGATGAACCAAGCCTTCGTGGTGGAAATAATTTCCATACTCTTGGCGGTTACATAACAATGAATTTAGGCGATATTCCCCGTGTTGGTGATACCGTTCAAGTAGCAGATTTTGTTTTAGAAATTGTTGACATGGATCATGTACGAGTTGATAAAGTACTTATAACAAAAGTTGAGATTGAAGAAGAACACGAAGATGCAGTTGAATAAAAAAACATAATCCATTACCAAGCAATCGGATCATTACCGATTGCTTTTCTAT
>CADBNU010000049.1 GCA_902796085.1 Heyndrickxia coagulans | reverse complement strand
CCGTTAACCAAGAATTCTATCCCTATTATACAAAAAAAGCCTGTAGATTTGGCCACTAGTTAGGGACTTTGTCTACAAGCTGAAAGCATCCTTCAGGATGCTTTTTATATCATTCATTAATTTTTCAAAACAGATTAAATAACCTTTTGTAACTTGAAAAAAAGTAAATGTTTATTCTTATATTTTTTGGCAATAATAGTTTGATGTTTAACATATTTAGAAAATTATGGTAAACTTGAAATACAATTTATAAAAAATGCTTGAAAGCAGTGAGTTTTTTTGGAAAAAAAAGAGAGAGTAGTTGTTATTATAGGTCCGACTGCTGTTGGAAAAACGGCCATTAGTATTGAATTAGCCAAACGGTTTTCGGGAGAAATTATTAGCGGTGACTCCATGCAAATATATCGTGGTATGGATATCGGAACAGCAAAAATATCGAAAGAAGAAATGGATGGAATTCCACACCATCTCATTGATATAAAAAACCCTGAGGAATCATTTTCTGCTTTTGATTTTCAAAAACTAGTTCGAAAAAAAATTACTGAAATTACTAAGCGAAATCATTTGCCAATGATTGTAGGTGGAACCGGACTTTATATTCAATCGGTCATCTATGATTATCAATTTAATGATCATTCTACAGATGATAATATACGAAATAACTTATATAGAAGACTAGAACTTGAGGGGATAGCTCCGTTATATCAGGAATTAAAAAGAATTGATCCACAAGCAGCGGAAAACATTCACCCAAATAATGAACGAAGAGTAATTCGAGCTCTTGAAATATACTATACAACAGGTCAGACGATGACTGAACAAAAATTAAACCAGCAAAGAGAATTGCTTTATGATGTTGCGCTTGTTGGATTAACAATGGAGCGGGATGTTTTATATGAACGAATTAACAAACGAGTGGATCAAATGATTCGTCAAGGTTTGGTGAAAGAAGCAAAAGTATTTTATGATCAAGGATTAAAAAATGTTCAATCGACACAAGCGATTGGCTATAAAGAACTATTCCATTATTTTGATGGTAAAATATCTTTGGATGAGGCAATTGAACAAATTAAGAAAAACACCCGTCGTTTTGCTAAAAGACAATTAACATGGTTCAGAAATAAGATGGATGTGGAATGGTTTGATATGACCGATTCGCAAAAGTTTGGCGAAAATTTAGAAAAAATTTCTAAATTTATTGCAGGAAAGTTTTAATTAAAATCGAATAAATTATTTAAGGAGATTAATGAGGAGGACAAGAAATGAACAAACAGATTAACATTCAAGACCAATTTTTAAATCAACTTCGAAAAGAAAATATTCAAGTTACGGTCTTTCTGACGAACGGTTTTCAAATACGTGGGTTTGTAAAAGGCTTTGATAATTTTACAGTTTTATTTGAGACGGATGGTAAACAACAACTTGTTTTTAAACATGCAATCTCAACCTTTTCACCTACACGTAATGTACAAATTAATGTTGAATAATAATAAAATGTAACAAATCTTAAATAAACATAAGGCTTCCCATATGCAATGTATTAAAGGTTTTGCATCCATATGGGAAGCCTTATTTAATTGAATATACATTATTTAATGCATGTACTGAAACTTTATTGAATAAAGTTAAATAAAGGTGTTTTCCTAATAAAAGAATTTTTAATACAGTAGCCATCATTTTTAAGAAAAAAGTTAAATGATCTAATCATTCAATGTTCTCATAAAACGTTTTTATTTCTTGGGAAAGCGCAAGATCTGACAAGTCCATTTTATTTTTGTCGAGAAATGTTTTTTCGAGTTCCCTATAAATAATTAAATGGGCGAATGTCACCTTTTTTGCATCGAAGCGTATACTGATGTATTGATAGAGAGGTGAACAACTTGAACCAACCACCATTCCGTATGAAAAACAATGGACAAATAAGTATAACACTGAATCCAAAAATTCCGAAAAGCGAAATTTATCCGGAACCGATAGAATGGAAACCCAAAGAACAGACTGAAGAACATGAAATTTTAAAGGAAATTGAAGAAGAACTTGGTTCACTTGTCGGACTTGATGAAGTGAAAAAGATCATTAAGGAAATATATGCTTGGATTATTGTTAATAAAAAAAGGGAAGAATTAGGTCTGAAATCAGGTAAACAAGTTCTACACATGATGTTTAAAGGAAATCCCGGAACAGGAAAAACGACAGTAGCTCGATTAATAGGTAAATTATTTCATAAAGTAAATGTGTTATCAAAGGGGCATTTAATTGAATGTGAAAGAGCCGATTTAGTAGGGGAATATATTGGTCATACAGCACAGAAAACAAGGGATGTAATAAAGAAAGCAATGGGAGGCATTCTATTTATTGATGAAGCATACTCCCTCGGTCGTGGTGGTGAAAAAGATTTTGGTAAAGAAGCGATCGACACCCTTGTCAAACATATGGAAGATAAGCAGAATGATTTTGTATTAATCCTTGCCGGTTATTCGCGGGAAATGGATCATTTCTTGTCACTGAATCCAGGATTGGAATCACGCTTTCCAATAATAATAGAATTTCCTGATTATTCAGTCGAGCAATTAATGGAAATAGCAAGAAGAATGGTAAAGAACAGAGAGTATATATTAAGTTCTGATGCAGAACGGAAGTTAAAGGAACATTTAGTACAGATAAAAACAACGGTTTATCGAAGCCGTTTCTCCAATGGACGTTATATTCGGAATATTATTGAAAAGTCGATACGACAACAGGCAATGCGCTTGTTAATCAATAACCAGTACGATAAAACAGATTTAATGACAATTCGCAGTAATGATTTAATCTTTACGAACGACCGATAGCAAATAGGGAATAATTGGTATATAATAGT
Organism: Heyndrickxia coagulans; assembly: GCA_902796085.1. GTDB lineage: Bacteria > Bacillota > Bacilli > Bacillales > Caldibacillaceae > Pallidibacillus > Pallidibacillus thermolactis. The sequence goes on along the minus strand of CADBNU010000049.1, from coordinate 2,654 downwards.
ACCGTATGGAGACAATGCTCAATAGATGAGCATTTTTTTCATTAATAACCTCCAAAAACAGGGTGATTTTTATGTCTAATTCAAAAGAAAATGTCATCTTAATTGGTTGTCGACTACCAAGTATGGATGAACAACGATTTCAATATTCTATGGAGGAACTAGCATCATTAACACATACAGCAAATGGTATTGTTAAATTACAAATTACACAGAAGAGAGATAGGCCAGACCCTTCAACATATATCGGTCGAGGAAAAGTTGAGGAGTTAAAACCAGTAATTGATGAATTAGAAATTGATGTGGTGATTTTTAATAGTGAATTAACACCGAGTCAAATGCGGAATTTAAATCGTGAGTTAAAGGTACGAATCATTGACCGAACGCAATTAATTCTTGATATATTTGCTCAACGTGCAAAATCTAGGGAAGGTAAACTGCAAGTCGAATTAGCCCAATTAGAATATTTATTACCAAGACTTGCAGGACATGGAACAGAACTATCCAAGCTCGGTGGCGGAATTGGAACGAGAGGTCCTGGGGAAACACAACTCGAAACAGATCGGAGACATATAAGAGCACGCATTCAAGATATAAAAAATCAACTGTCTGTCATTGTAGAACACCGTATCCGCTATCGTAAGAGAAGAAAACGAAATAAATCGTTTCATATCGCATTAATCGGATATACGAACGCAGGAAAATCAACATTATTCAATCGCTTAACAGATGCAGAATCATATGAAGAGGATAAACTTTTTGCCACCCTAGATCCATTAACAAGACAAATGATTTTGCCTAGTGGTTATAAAGTTTTACTGAGTGATACGGTTGGTTTTATTGAAGATTTACCGACGACATTAGTTGCTGCTTTCCGTTCTACGCTAGAAGAAGTAAGGGAAGCGGACTTACTATTACATGTCGTTGATAGTTCAAATCCTGATTATTTCCAACACGAGAAAACGGTTAAAAAAATTTTGACTGAATTACAAGCCGATAATATCCCAATATTAACATTGTATAACAAAATTGAGCTGAAACATCATGACTTTGTTCCAATTGCAGAAACTGATGTTTTACAAATTAGTGCTTTTAAAGAGACGGATCGTTATAAAGTGAAACGTTTTATAGAAGATATGCTGTTAAAAGAAATGGATGAATATAACGTGGAATTACCGCCTACTGAAGGTAAAACTTTATCTCGATTAAAAGAAGAAACGATTTTACGAGAGTTAAAGTTTAACGACAAACAAGAAACGTATATTTGTAAAGGATTTATATTAACAGACCACCCATTGCATGGAGAAATAAAAAAATATAAAAATGGAGATGGAAAACGCAGTGAGGAATGAATTAAAGAACGGAAACGTATTAAATTCAATTATTAAAGAAGTTGAAATGCAGATTCGTCCAATTCATGAAAAAATTGATGAAATTGTGGAAACGAATCAATACAAAGTATTAAAAAGCTTCCAAAAAAATGGTGTAAGTGATTCCCATTTTAACCCTTCAACAGGTTATGGATATGACGATCTCGGACGGGATACTTTAGAAAAAGTATATGCTGATTATTTTGGAACAGAAGCAGGGCTTGTTCGACCACAAATTATCTCAGGAACTCATGCCATTTCCACTTGTTTATTTGGTATCCTTCGTCCTGGTGATGAGTTGCTTTATATAACTGGCAGTCCATATGATACGCTAGAGGAAGTCGTTGGTATTCGTGGTACCGGAATCGGTAGTTTAAAAGAATATAACATAAGTTATGATGCAGTTCCACTAACAAAAGATGGTCGTCCCGATTATGCTAAAATAGCTAAGGCAATTAAACCGGATACCAAGATGGTAGGTATCCAAAGATCAAAAGGTTATGCAAATCGACCTTCATTTACCATTGATGAAATTAAAGAGATGGTTCAATTTGTAAAAGAAATTAAGCAGGATATTATCGTTTTTGTCGATAATTGTTACGGTGAATTCGTTGAATTGCGAGAGCCAACCCACGTCGGTGTAGATTTAATGGCTGGTTCGTTAATTAAAAACCCTGGAGCTGGCTTAGTGAAAACAGGAGGTTATATAGTAGGAAGACAAGATCTTGTAGACCGATGTGCTTTTCGATTAACTGCTCCTGGCATTGGTAAAGAAGCAGGAGCATCATTATATAGCCTACTTGAGATGTACCAAGGATTTTTCTTAGCACCCCATGTTGTGGGTCAAGCCTTAAAAGGTGCTGTATTTACTTCGGCGATGCTAGAGCGACTTGGTCTAAATACCGACCCGGCATGGAATGCCAATAGAACGGATTTAATTCAATCAGTGCAATTCGATGATAAAGAACGAATGATCGCATTTTGTCAAGCTATTCAATACGCTTCTCCGATTAATTCGCAATTCACTCCATACCCAAGCTATATGCCTGGTTATGAAGATGATGTCATCATGGCTGCGGGTACGTTTATTCAAGGTTCTAGTATTGAATTATCTGCAGATGGGCCAATCCGACCACCTTATGTTGCTTATATACAAGGCGGTTTAACTTATGAACATGTAAAAATCGCCATTTGTACTGCTTTAGATCATTTGATCGATAAGGGTTTATTATATATCCAATAGTAAGGTAAAATTTGGGCTGAATGAACACAGCCCAAATTTTTTAT
>CADBNU010000048.1 GCA_902796085.1 Heyndrickxia coagulans | reverse complement strand
ACCTCAAAGGAGTGGTGGGCAACATGGGCTTCTCCGTCAATGGTTCTCCCGGCAAATTCCGTAGCTTCTCTTACAATAAGTGCTCCTGTTCTGACATTATTCGGTACAACATCGTAAAAGGCTTTAACTCCGGTGACTTCTTCAACGATGTCCTTAATGAATGATAAAACAGAACCTTGGAAGCAGTATGATGATGGTCAGATTGTTAGTTCTGGTAATGTTAAAGTTTCTAAAGTTTCAGTGGAATACGCACGTGGACTTAATAGTTACGATACATGTTATATCCATAACTAAGAACCAAAAATAAGGACAAGAAAGGCGTACTGACTAGTATGCCTTTTATTCTTTACAGCAACTACAGCAGAATTCTCATTTCCACAGATGCCGCCTCACGGAAAGTGGTACCCATTTGGTTGGCCAATGCCCATCAGTATTAGTTTTCTCCAGACTAAATACCATTGCACGTTCGAATTAATGTACGGTAAGTAGGATGTTTGTTAGATAATTGTGCGAATAAAAAGAATGTGTTTTTTATTTGGGTCACAAAAGAGAGACATGAATACTAGTAAAATGGCAAATACATCAGTGATAAACCTTGACTTGGAATTTTTTTATTATAGCAATGCTGATTTGAAGTTAAAAGTATGAAAAAATTAAGTGTATTAATTAAATTATAGGTTCTTTTATTTTATTGTCAGCTTCGGCTGAAGCTGGAATCTTCAACAATGGTTATTCATCTTCATCACACGTGAAAGGATATTATAGGAGTAATGGTATTTATGTCGCTCCGCATTACCGTTCAGGAGGAGACGGCTACTGCAATAATAATTGGTCTGTTCAGAGAAATGTAAATCCATACACCTTAAAGTCGCTGGTAATTTTAATGCTATGCTGTAGCAGAGACTATTTATGAAAGGATTTTGTCCTACAGCGACTTATGAATTTTTCATTTCGTATGGTTAAGGAAAGAATATGTGTAAAATGAAGCTTATATTTTTTTTGTTGGTAATGGTTTTCCCTATTTCTACTTATGCCGAAGGTTTATTGGATTGTAATAAATATATGGCTGAAAAAAAATACACTGAAGCATATTCGGTCTGTAAGCAATCCTGCTATGACAACTATGCTTCATCTAGTTGTGTCTCGTTAGGAGAGCTTTATGCGAATGGTGATGGTATTAAACAAAGTTATGAGAACGCCAGAAAGTCCTTTGAAAAAGCCTGTTTGTTTGGTGATTTTAATGGGTGTCAGTTTCTTTCATATATGTACATAAGAGGTGATGGAGTTAACAAAAATGAGAACTTAGCGTCAATATATTCAGATCATGCGTGTAGTTTAGGTAAAGGTGAAGCTTGTTATGAGTTGGCTTCAATATATGCATCAAGTGAATATCATAAAAAATATGATAAAGAATTGATGTTGTTATTCATAAAAAAAGCGTTACAAAGAGGATGTGACCTAAAACATCAGAAATCTTGTGATACATTAAAGAAAGTTTATCAATAAATGCTGCATAATGAAATTAATATATCAATTATCTAGTCGTGACGACGAATATAAAAGAGCAGTTATCGAACTAAATAGGATAGTAATGAACAGAGAAGGTTATAATTAAGAAGGATGAGTAATTATTCCATTCCGAGTTTTTTTGATTAAAAGGCATAATAATCTTTGAGCGGAAGTCATACCACTTGCTTCCGTTTTAATTACAAAAATTTTTACCAATAGGGACTCTTAAATGTATTGTCATAAATGTGGGAAAGAAATACCCGATAATTCTGTTTTTTGTCAGCACTGCGGAGCTGCAATAACCCCCCCCGGTAAAAGGTAAATCAAACAGTTTGAAAGTTGGGATTATTGCAGGACTTGTTATTTTGGCCGGAACTGGAGTTTTCGGAGGGTATAAATATTGGAAAGAGCGTAATCCGGTAATTAATTCCCCTTATGAAATTACAGATGATTTAATTCAAAAGATTGCATATAACCAAATTGATTCATTAACGATAAATTATGAATTTACAAGATGTTTTAATGAAAACGAAGTTTATGACAAATGGAAAAATGAACAAAATAGAAATAATCCTTTTTGGAGAGCCAATAGCATCATCCCTATAAAACGCATTGAGTTTGAGGTAAAACTGACTGATAAAAGCAATTCTCTTGCCTGTGCTTTTTTTGGCTTT
>CADBNU010000047.1 GCA_902796085.1 Heyndrickxia coagulans | reverse complement strand
CCTGTTTCATTTATTATGCTCCATCAACTGCTTCTTTGAATATCTCATAGGATTTTTTTTGCTTTTTACGATCAAAAATATAAGTCACCGCCATTAATTCATCTACATTGTATTTATTTTGGAATTGTATAAATTGTTCACGGATGGATTGTTTATTGCCAAGGAATGTCAATCGAATCGATGCGGATACCATTGCTTTTTCCTCATCTGACCAAATTTGATTCATATTCTCAACAGGTGGTTGTAATGGTAATTTGGTACCACGAACTACATTTAAGAAAAATTGTTGTAAAGATGTGTACTCTTTACGTGCTTCTTCATCTGTTTCTGCAGCGATGACATTTAAACAAACCATCATATATGGCTTATCTAAATATTCAGATGGTTGGAACCTGGTACGATATAATTCAATAGCTTGCTCCATTTGTTGTGGAGCAAAATGGGAGGCAAATGCATACGGTAAACCGAGACTTGCTGCAAGTTTTGCAGAATCAGTTGATGAACCAAGTATATAAATAGGCACATTGGTGCCTACACCTGGAAAAGCTTGAACATAACCTTGGTTTTCTTTCGGACCAAAATACTGTAATAAAGATTTTACATCATTTGGAAATGTATAAACCGATTCATGTTTATTCCGCCTTAATGCGGCGGCTGTTAACATATCAGTACCAGGTGCTCTACCTAGTCCTAAATCGACCCGATTGGGATATAATGTTTCCATCGTTCCGAATTGTTCAGCAACTACTAAAGGTGGATGATTGGGTAACATAATGCCGCCAGCCCCAACTCGAATTTTTTCTGTATTTTCCAATGTATGTTTTATTAAAATAGCTGTAGCAGAACTTGCAAGTGATGGTGTATTGTGATGTTCCGCTATCCAATAACGAGTATAACCCATTTGTTCTACGGCTTGTGCCAAATCGACCATCGCATCAATGGCTTCTTTCGGTCCTTCCCCTGTTCTTAACGGGACCAAATTTAATACTGATAACGGAATATTCTTTTTAATCATGAATTTTAACCTACCTTTACATATCTATTTCTTATTCTTGCTCCACCGATTAAGCCATAGAAGGAGATCTCTATACACATCCTCTTTATTTATCTCATTTAACATTTCATGCCGTCCATCTTCATAAATAATCGATTCGATATTAGTTAAACCGTTTTCCTTATATTGTTTTATCGCCTGTTCTACTCCCTTCGCATACGCTCCAACGGGATCTTTGTCACCACTTATAAACATCATTGGTAAATCTTTACGAATTTGTTGTATATACTCATTCTTATGAATGAGTTGAAGACCAGTGAGCAAATCATAAAAGAAACGAGTAGAACAAACAAATCCACATAATGGATCCTGGACGAAATCTTCTACAACCTTTTCATCTCTAGATAACCAAGCAAATTTGTTTTTCACATTTTCAAAACCTTTATTGTAAGAACCGAAAATGAGTTTATTCAAAAGATGGCTTGGTTCCTTCTGTCCGTATTTTTTTATCTCCCATCTAGCTAAAGCTTTACCTAATTTAGCGGCAACACCAGGATTTCCTGCTGTCCCTGATAATATGACTCCCGAAATTTCTGTTGAGTATATTTGTATATATCTTCTTGTAATAAAAGAACCGAGACTATGTCCAAGAATGAAAAGTGGTGAATTTGGGTAGTGTTTTTTTATGTATTGAGTTACTTGATGAACATCGGATACCACACGATCAAAACCATTATAATCAGCAAAGTAACCGAAAACCCCTGCTTTTTCCCCCGTTCTACCATGTCCACGATGGTCATTACCATATACGATAAAACCGTTAGCTACTAGAAATTCGGCAAAGTCATTGTAGCGTTCAACATGTTCCGCCATACCATGCACGATCTGGACAACCCCACGTGGTTTATAATCATTGTTTTGCCAACAACGTACATACACATCGACACCATCATCCATGGTTAACCAGAAATATGTTTTCAAGTGTCCATCACCTATCTATTCAATATAGAAAAGGGCTGTCCATGAGGTTTATAATGAGTTTTCTCTTTCCCACTTGTAGATGTACATAGTGGTATATCCTCAGCTTCCTCACGTTCCGTTATAGAAACTTCGTGATGATTTCGCTTTTAACTCAAAAGTAGGTAAAGCTGAAACAATTTCTGTGTCTCAACCCTTCTCTATCAGAATCCACTTTATTGACATATGGACAACCCCATATTCCTTTAATTTAGTTTTAACCGCATATTTGCTTTTAAGATTTCTTCATCTGTATATAATTTATATCCTGTTGGGTTAACAAAATTTAAATAAACTTTTTCAGGTAAGATTTCTTTTGTTGACTCAGAAATGATAAACGGGATACCCTCGGTTACAATAACGGTATCATTATCTTTTTGTTTATCCTTGAAAAGTGTATAATCGACAAATAAAGAACAACTATTTTCTTGTTCAGTTGTAATACGAATTCCTTCGTTTTCTTTAAACTTTATGTTAGATAATTGAGTTTTCGCATCTTCTCTTAAGACAATCTCCATGATGTATTCCACCCTCTTTCTGTAATTACTATTATATTACCCCACATTATTTTTTCTGTAAAAAAATTCGACTTCCAAATTCCGTAAATAACAGGATATGCTGTTTTATAATCTGACAACTTAGATTATGGAAAGATTTTTATACATAACCGACATTATATTTAACATACAACTGTTCGGTATAAAACAAAAAAGGCCGATCATAACGACAAGCCTTTTAAAAAGTGTTCTTATTTTATCATTAAGGGGTCTTTTTCTTTACTGTACATCGACATATAAGCAGTAATTAACGAAAGGAAGATTAATATAGCTCCAATGAAGGCATTATAAGTAATAGGAACAATATTGATAATTAATCCACCAAAAAATGATCCTGCAGCGACCCCAAAGTGTAATGCAGTATTATTTAAACTTTGCAGTATAGATGCTGTCTTCGGAGATGTTTCGATTAAATAGCTTTGCATGGCAGGAGAGATTGCCCAACTTAAAATCCCCCAAATGATCGATACAATGATAAATAAAGGGACAATTTTTGTAGTAAAAGGAATGGTGACAAAAGTGAAAACAAACAGGACTAGACTGATTGAAATTGTTTTTGGCGATCCATAATTATCTGCAAGTGCGCCTCCAATACCGCCCCCACTTACGGCCGATAATCCAAAAATAAAATAAATCAAGCTAACCATTGTTCCATTTAATGCCATTGTTTCTTCAATAAAAGGTTTTAAATAGGCATATAAAGCAGTATGTCCTGACATGTATAAAAATGTTGTCAGTAATGCGAAGAAAACTTTCGGATTTGTTAAACTAGCAATTTGGGCGCGTAATGGAACTGCTTTCATCGGCTGTACACGATTCATCAAAAAATGAACTCCAACGATTGAAATTATAGTCAGGATCGCAACCATAATAAAGGGAGCTCTCCATCCAAAGTTGTTCCCTAATACCAGACCAATAGGAACACCAAGAACAAGTGCACCTGAAACCCCCATAGAAATAATTCCAATTGCTCGACCTTTATATTGTTGTTCGACCATAGCAGGTGCCATTACTAAACAGAGGATCGTAAGTAATGCCCCACTTAAAGCTGTTACAATCCGACCAAAGAAAACCACTGCATAATTCGGACTAAAAATCGTGATAATATTTCCTAATAAGAAAATCCATAAACAAATTAACATTAACCTTTTTCGTTCGACCTTCTCTGTCGCGACAAGTAATACAGGTGACATAAATGCAAATATTAAAGCAAAAACAGTGATCAACCAACCTGCCTGTCCTAGACTTACATGTAAATCTTCAGCAATTAAATCTAAAATTCCACTTATTATTAATTCAACAATCCCGACAATAAAAGCGATAACCATCAAGAAATACACTCGATTATTCATATTGCAATTCCCTTCTATTTTCAACAACATTTCAAATGATTTTTATACCGTACATAAAAATATAACGCATTCCAATCCACTTTCTGTAACTATTTTTTGACAATTTTTTAACATTGATTAGAAGAAATCGGTTTCAATTGTTAACTTAAATATTGTAACATGTGTCCCTTTACATATTAAAGTATTTTGATTTATACTATTTAAAGGTCAAATTTGGTCAAGGAGTGGTGTTATGGATATCAATCAAATGACAGAGCGGTTACAAAAATCGATTATTCAAGCACAATCCATCGCAACTCGAGAAAATCATCAAGAAATCGATGAAGTCCATCTTTATTTAGCGATTATAGAGGATGAACAAAATCTCATCACATCTATTTTAGAAAAACTTAATCTGAATGGTGAAGAATTTCGACAACATTTAATTCTTCATTTAAATAAAAAACCAAAGGTTACAGGAAGTGGTGTTGAGCAAGGTAAGTTTTATATTACACATCAATTGCAAAAAGTTTTTGCTGAGGCTGAAAATATTATGAGATCTTTAAAAGATGAATATATGTCTGTTGAACACATCTTGTCAGCTTCAGTACAACTTAATTCTGATATAGGAAAAATGTTAAAAACGCTCGGGGTAACTAATGAAAATTTGTCTAAAGCCATTCAAGAAATCAGGGGGAATCAACGAGTGACATCACGAAATCCAGAAAGTACATACGAAGCATTAAAAAAATATGGTCGAGACTTAGTTGCTGAAGTTCGTTCTGGTAAAGTCGATCCAATCATAGGCCGAGATAGCGAGATTCGCCAAGTTATCCGTATTTTATCTCGAAAAACAAAAAATAATCCTGTTTTAATAGGAGAACCTGGTGTCGGTAAAACCGCAATTGTAGAAGGGCTAGCTCAACGTATCGTTCGGAAAGATGTACCCGAAGGTTTAAAGGAGAAAACTATATTTGCATTAGATATGAGTGCTTTAGTTGCAGGTGCGAAATTCCGGGGAGAATTTGAAGAACGTCTTAAAGCTGTATTAAATGAAGTAAAAAAAAGCAACGGAAAAATCATTCTCTTTATTGATGAATTACACACGATTGTCGGTGCAGGTAAGACTGATGGGGCAATGGATGCAGGGAACATGTTAAAACCGATGTTAGCTCGAGGTGAACTCCGGTGCATAGGTGCAACAACATTAGATGAACATCGGCAATACATTGAAAAAGATCCAGCTTTAGAACGACGTTTTCAACCGGTCTTAATACAAGAACCAGATGTAGAAGATACGATTTCCATTTTAAGAGGGATTAAGGAAAGGTATGAAATTCATCATGGGGTTAAAATACATGATCGCGCACTTGTTGCTGCAGCCACGCTATCGGACCGTTATATCACCGATCGCTTTTTACCCGATAAAGCGATTGATTTAATGGACGAAGCCTGTGCAACCATACGTACTGAAATCGACTCCATGCCCCAAGAACTTGATGAAGTGAACCGTAAAGTAATGCAATTAGAAATCGAAGAAGCAGCTTTGTCTAAAGAAGAAGATCCGATAAGTAAAAAACGATTAGAAAGTTTAAGAAAAGAACTTGCTGAACTACGTGATCAATTAAATGAAATGAAAGCAAAATGGCAAGTGGAAAAAGAAGCGATACAAAAGGTCCAAGAAAAACGTGAACAACTGGAACAATTACGAAGAGAGTTAGAAAATGCCGAAAATGAATACGATCTGAATAAGGCTGCGGAATTAAGACACGGAAAAATACCTGCACTTGAAAAAGAATTAAATGATTTGGAAAAAAGAGTTGAAGAAAATAAAGAAAACCGTTTACTACGTGAAGAGGTAACAGATGAGGAAATTGCTGAAATCGTAGCACGATGGACAGGTGTTCCAGTTACTAAACTAGTAGAAAGCGAAAGAGAAAAACTGCTCCGATTAGAAAGCATGTTAGAAAAAAGAGTCATTGGCCAAAGTGATGCTGTCAGTCTAGTTTCCGATGCTATTTTAAGAGCGCGTGCAGGCATTAAAGACCCTAATCGTCCAATTGGATCATTTTTATTTCTTGGACCGACAGGGGTTGGAAAAACAGAACTAGCTAAGGCATTAGCCGAAAACTTATTTGATAGTGAAGATCATATTATTCGTATTGATATGTCTGAATATATGGAAAAACATTCTGTTTCCCGCTTAATTGGAGCTCCTCCAGGATATGTCGGTTATGAAGAAGGTGGACAATTAACGGAAGCTGTTCGGCGAAACCCATATTCGGTCATTCTTTTTGATGAAATAGAAAAAGCACATTCTGAAGTATTTAATATTTTACTACAAATGTTAGATGACGGACGTATTACAGATTCACAAGGTCGGACTGTTGACTTTAAAAATACCGTCATTATAATGACATCAAATATCGGTTCCCATTATTTAACAGAAAATAAAGGAAATACTGATGAAATTAGTTCAGAAGTACGCAATCTTGTTATGAATGAATTACAAGGTCATTTCCGTCCAGAATTTTTAAACCGTATTGATGAAATAATCTTATTCAAACCATTAACGTTAGAAAACATTAAAGGCATTGTAATGAAGTTCTTAAAAGAATTGCAAATGCGCTTAGCTGAAAAAGAAATTACAATCACATTGACTGATGACGCAAAAAAATTTATTGCTGAAAATGGATTTGATCCAGTTTATGGTGCAAGACCTTTAAAAAGATATATTCAAAAACATATTGAGACAGCTCTCGCAAAGCACATCATTGCTGGAAAAATTCAACCTCGACAAACAATTGAAATCGATATAGAAAACAATCAAATAAAAATAGATATAGTGTATTGAAAATATACGGACTGTTCCTTATATGAATGGAACAGTCTATTTTGTCACAGTAAATGGTTTTTTATCCAAGAGGGTTTGTTAATTACGTTTTAAAATTTGATTTTTTAAGTTGTATAAATCTAGTTTGTTAAAAATTAATAACGAATAGTCATTTTTAAGAGGCATCCGAGTTTTGTTCCAAGATTTCAAATGCAGATTGAAGATATATCTCAAAATCTCCCTTAGTAAATAACGTCATAACAACTGTTCCGAAGTTATTTTTTTGTAAAAATTTCACGATCGTTGTCAGGGCAATTTTTGAAGCTGAATCGATTGGAAATCGGTATACTCCCGTTGAGATTGATGGAAAAGAGATACTTTGTAAATGATATTTTTTTGCTAAACTTAAAGAGTTGATGTAACAATTAGCCAATAATTTATTCTTTTCATTGACATTATCCCCCGTCCAAATTGGACCTACCGTGTGGATGACAAATTTTGCAGGTAATTGATAGCCTTTTGTAATAACTGCTTCACCTGTAGGGAGATACTCCCCTTTTAATTTCTCCTTTCGAATTTGTTTACATTCTTTTAAAAGTTCTGGACCGCTGGCCTTATGTATAGCTCCATCTACACCTCCACCTCCAAGTAAAGAACCATTAGCAGCATTTACTATGGCATCTGTTGTTTGTTTGGTTATATCCCCAACGATCAATTGTAATGTATTACCATGGACATCAAATTTCATCACTTTTCCCCCTCTGTTTTAGTTATACTTTAATAACTGAAAAATAAGGATCATTCTTCTATGTATTTGTAAATGACAACGATTTTAATACCACCATTATAGACCTTCTCTAACAATTCCAGCAAGAAGCCTGTACTCTGCCTTATTTGCCTTAACAAGCATTTGTATAACAAGAGTTTTTTTATCGGTCATTTGTTGACGTAATTTTCATAATATTATAATGGATAGATGCCTTACTTTCTCCATCCTAAAGTTTTGAATTAGGGAGGTGATATTTACCGAGTTAATGTAAACGTTTACATTTCGTGTGTCATCATCTGTATAGGAGGGATTATATGAATAGCGCAGTTTTAGGCGTTTTTATTTTATATTTTATTGTGATTATTTTGATTGCTTACTTAACTAGTAGAAACAGTGTTACTCATTCGGATTTCTTACTTGGTGGAAAAAAGTTACCGGGTTGGGCCCTAGCTTTTTCTGAACGTGCAACTGGTGAATCAGCATGGTTGTTATTAGGATTTACCGGATTTGTATTTACAACTGGACTTTCAGGTATATGGGTAGCGGTCGGTATAGCAGTTGGCATTATCTTTGCATGGGTTTTTTTAGCAAGTCGGTTTATGAAAGAAGCGGAAAAGGAAAAAGTTTTAACTTTATCAGATTACCTAGCTTCAAAATTTGGTCAAAATGGAAATATTATTCGTTGGTTATCTACATTATTAATTGCCGGTTTCTTCATGTTTTATATCGGAGCTCAATTTGCTGGAGCAGGTAAATTATTTTTTACTTCCTTCGATATGAATTTGACCACTGGTATTGTATTAACAACACTACTCGTTATTTTAACTGCCTTTTTTGGTGGGTTTATATCTGTTGTTTGGACAGATATGATTCAAAGTATAATGATGCTTTTAACTTTGGTTGTATTACCAATAATAGCATTTATTTATATAGGAAGTAATGATTTATCTCTTAGTGAGTCACTTATTCAAGCGGGTCCAAATTTTGATTCACTTTTTGGTGGTGCAACAGGTTTTGCAATTGGTGTGTTATTTTTTAACAACTTTTCATGGTTTTTCGGTTATTTAGGCGGACAACCGCAATTAAGCGCGAGATTTATGGCCTTAAAAAATGAAAAAGAAGCTAGGCAAGCGAAAATTGTAGGTACGGTATGGACAATATTAGCTTATGCAGGTGCATTTGCAATTGGTTTAGCTGCAATCGTGATGTATGAACAAGAATCTTTTGCTGATGTGGAAACAGTTTTACCAACAATGATATTAGATTTAACTCCTGCTTGGTTTGGTGGAATATTACTAGCAGGGATAATGGCTGCAATTATTACAACAGCAAACTCGCAATTACTTGTCGTAACGAGTTCTGTAAGTGAAGACATTATTCATAAATCGCTTGGGATAAAATTAACGGATAAACAATTAGTATTAGCTTCACGTATTACAATTATTCTGAGTGGATTGTTAGGCATGATGATTGCACTTACTTCAGAATCACTTGTATACTTAATCGTTAGTTGGGCCTGGGCTGGCATCGGTTGCACACTCTCCCCTGCTATTTTAATGACTTTCTTTTGGAAACGTTATTCCAGTATAGGAGTTATCGCAACAATTATATCTGGATTTGTATTTACGGTCCTTTGGATCAGTACACCACTTGATTCCATCATTACATCAAGATTTACTACCTTTTTTATAGCTGCTTTCTTTGGTATTGTATTTAGTTTACTCTTCCCTGATAAAAATAAAGCTGAGAAAACAGAACGATAGAGATATTTATATAGGGCTGAAAAATTTTTTCAGCCCTATGATAGATCAAGTAAGTTTACATAATATATATATATAAAACTATATTATTCCCCACCACACTCATTTTGATCAACTAAAATGATAAAAAATGTGATACGCTATTAGCATGAATTTATTTATTCGAAATTATTTTTGTATAGGAAGGAATTATTTTATGAAAAATCAACAATGGCTATCATTAAATTTCTTTTCATTTTTTATTACTTGGGGGATATTTCTTCCGTATTGGACTGGCTGGTTAACCAATGAGAAAAATCTTTCTGTTGGTATGGCGAGTATTGTTATTGGCGCTGGAATGATGAGCAGATCTATATCAAATCTTTTTTTATATCCAATTTTTACAATTAAATTTTCCCTATCTGTTGTAATGAAGTGGATTTCAATTTTATCCATTATTATTCTTTTCTTATACATACCATCGGAAACATTTTTACCACTATTTATTATTACAATTATATTTAACGCTATTTATCCGAACTTTTTACCTGCAATTGAAAGTAGTGCAACAATTTTAGTAGCCACTGATCATATTAATTATGGTAAAAGTCGTGCGTACGGTTCAATTGGTTATGCCGTTGGACTGATAATTGTTGGTACCTTTACATCACTTTTTACTGATGCCGCGATATTTTGGATTATGTGTATTGGTCTACTTTTTATGGCATTTACAATGTATCAAAAAACACCTGACATCATACAAACGAAACCAAATTTTACAACACAAAAAGTTGAATATGATAGTATTTTAAAATTACTTACTTCAAGCCGATTCTTAATTGTCCTTATTATTTCGATATTATTGCAAGGTGCCCATACGTCTTATTACAATTATGGGTTTATTTATTTGCAAGAAATTGGTGTAAATAGTTTTTACATCGGGATTATATTGAATCTTGCTATCTTATTGGAAATCATCTTTTTTGCAATTGCCGATCGATATTTTCAACATTTGAAAGTATCAACTATGTATATCATTGCGTCCGTCGGTTCTTCAATTCGATGGCTTATCATATTTCTATTTCCGAATGTACATATATTTATGATATCTCAAACTTTACATGTCGTCTCTTTTGGAATTGCTCATTATGCATTTATTAAATTCATCTCTGAGAATCTAGAAACTAACCAAATATCTACAGCTCAAGGTTTGTACTCAGCTTTTGGTATGAGTTTAATTAATGCTGTCCTTTCATTCGGAACCGGCTTCTTATATGAAATTTCACCGCAATTGGCCTTTTTAGGCATGATAGCTTGTACAATACCTGCACTAGTATTAACTATGTCCACGATGAAAAGATATCAATACTAAGAGTGAGGGACTTCTTACAAAGTCCCTTATTATGTGTGTTTATAACTATAATGTCATATGTTGGTTTTATGAAACATATTGAAGTTTTATTGCAGAAAAATGAGGAAAATTTGGATGTGGTTATTATGCTCAGACAGCTTAATAAAAATGATTAATAGATTGTGTTCTAATTATTCATTACTCTTGATTTTTATCTGATAATTCGCATATTTCTTGTTCATCAAGTAATGCGTCAATATCAATACGTATCATTTCAAAACTTGTGTCAATATGCTCTAATTCCTTTGTTTCCTCCAAGAGTTTGTTTATATCTACACATTTTCTTGCCATAGACTGTCCCCCTGTGTTGTAGATATGTGTAATTTCGATACATTCCATCTTTATTATATTCATAATCTAAATTCAATCATAAAGATTTTACATATGTCGCAGCCGCTCCAATTTTAAACATGTGACATCAATTCATTAAATGGTTTTATGTATGAATAATCATTGTGTTGTTATTTCAAAAAGTACAGGCTTCCTAAATGGCAATACCTGGTAAAAGACGAATGATTAAAGATAATGATAACGGCTTAAAATATCATTGCTATTTATATAATAACATAAAGACATAGGACATTGTTCCTATGTCTCTTTATTAAGCAGCAGGCTTCCATAAGTATTTCTAAGGACATATTTTTGGATTTTACCAGAAGCAGTTCTTGGTAACGAATCGACAAAAATAATTTTCCTAGGTTTTTTATAACTTGCTAAATATCGCTTACAAAATTTAATGATCTCATCTTCTGTTACTTCCATTCCTTCTTTTCTAACAATGATTGCACAAACGGTTTCAATATATTTTGGATCCGGAATACCAATGACTGCCACATCTTTAATAGCTTCATGTCTGTATAATACATCCTCAATTTCAACAGGATAAATATTCTCTCCACCACTTCGAATCATATCTTTCTTTCTACCAGCAATCGTTAAATAACCATCTTTATCTAAAATACCTAAATCTCCTGTATGACACCAACCATCAACAAAAGTTTGGGCAGTAGCTTCTGGTTTACGCCAATATCCGATTGAAATAGCCGGACTTTTAATTGCAATTTCACCTACAGTTCCAGGAGGTAATTCATTCCCTTCATCGTCAATAATTTTTATTTCTGTTAGAGGCATTGGTTTTCCGACAGTATGTCCTTTTTTCAAGCTGTCCTGTGGATCCAGTGACGCAGCAATCGGCTGTCCTTCAGTTAAACCATATACTTGTACAATTCCGATATGTGGAAATTGTTTATTTAACGTTTCTAATGCCCACGGCATTAAAGGATCGCCACCTGTGAAAATCATTTGTAAATGTTTTAATTTGTCCTTTTTTAAATCTTTTAAATGTAACATTTCATATATCATAAAAGGAAATAAGAAAATGTGGCTAACTTTCTTTTTTTCGACAACATTTAAAATCCGAGTAATTTCAAATCCCTTACTTTTGGTTATAATGACGGTTCCACCCATTAATAAAATTGGCAACGCGATATCCTCCATAGCTCCTACATGATATAAAGGTCCTGTAGTCATGGCAACTTCTTCTCCAGAAAATTTCCATTTAAGTGATTGAATTGTAGCAAACCATAGAGTTGTATCATGTGTCCAAACTGCTCCTTTTGGTCGTCCGGTTGTTCCTGAAGTATACATAAGCATAACAGGATCTTGTAAATGAATAGTATTCAATACTTCTTGTTCTTTCCCATTGGATAATGTATCAAAGTCTAAACACCATTTAGGTATACTGAAAGATTTGTCAGCAAGACATATAAAGTGTTTGATGGAGGTTTTCATAATAATTGGTTCTATTTTCTCAATCAAGTCTGAATGAAAAATTAAAACTTTTGGTTTAGAATCATTGAGTGCATATTCATATTCAAAACTTGTTAAGCGAAAATTTAATCTTACTGCAATCGCTCCTAATTTTGCAATTGCAAAATATAGACCAAAATATTCTAAGCAATTATAGAGTAGAATACCTACCCGATCGCCTTTTTTTACCCCTAATTCTTGTAATTTATTTGCATACCTATTAGATATTAAGTGTAATTCCTCATATGTCCAGTTTCTTCCTAATTCTTCTTGTACGGCAATTTTATATTTTCCTTCTAAATGATCATTTGCCATACGTCTTAACATATATCCAATGTCCATAAAATCACCTCATATAATAAATATGAAAGTGATAATTAACGAATTACAAAATTGTCATATATAGATAAAAAAAGACCGTATCTTTTCAAACAATACATATTCGTATGAAAAGATAGGTCTTAGACTTTATTTTACTAAATTATTTAATTCCTTCTGTCCATTCTTTAACACGATCTGCGTTATCTTCCACCCATTTTGCAGCTGCATCTTCAGGGTCTTCTCCATCTTGAATCATAAGCATTACTTCTTCCATATCTTCCATTGTCCAATAGAAATTGTCAAGTATTTGATATAATTCTGGCATATCTTCTTCTAAACCTTCACGAACCATCGTATTAATGGTTTCTTCGGCTCCATAAACACCTTTAGGATCTTCCAAATATTTTAAATCATATTTACCAAATTTCCAGTGTGGAGACCATCCAGTAACGACAATTTCTTCTTCTTTTTCATAGGCTTGTCCTAAAGCAGTTGCCATTGCTCCACTTGAAGAAGTTTCCAACTTCCAATCAGCAAGATTTGAATATTCTTCTAATGCTCGCTCAGTTGCTTGAACAACTCCAGCTCCGGCTTCAATACCGGTAATAGTTTTGCCTGCTTCATCTGTTAAATCTTCAATTGAGTTCACATCCATATAAGATGGTACAACCAAACCGATTTTTGCACCTTCTAGATTAGGACCTAAATCAATAACTTTGTCACCGTATTCTTCGTATTGTGCCTGATGTGTTCCAGGTAACCATGCGGAAACCATTGCGTCAGCATCGCCTGTTGCTACTGATTTCCACATTACTGCATTATCTAGAGGAGTAATTTTAACATTATAACCTAAATCCTCTAACACTTTAGCAATAACATGAGTAGACGCAACTTCAGAATCCCATTCCACGTAGGCAAGTTCAACCTCTTGGCCCTTTCCTACAGTGTCAGCTTTATCTTCTTCATTAGACGAACAACCAGCTGTAAATAAAGCAAGAGATAATCCTACAGTAATCCCAAGCTTTTTCCAGTTGATTTTTACCATACGTCAAACTCCTCCTTTAAAAAATAGAAACTTATCTTAATTTGAAAAGTCTTTCACTTAATTTTTTTTGCGGTTTGCTCCTTGAGTTAAACGGTCAATAATAATGGCTAAGATTACAATACCAATACCAGCAACAAAACCAGTACCTACATCTGCACGTTGAAGAGCAGATAAAACATCTCTTCCAAGACCTGGAGCACCAATCATTGATGCAGTAACTACCATGGATAGTGCTAACATAACGGTTTGGTTAATCCCCGCCATAATCGTTGGTTTTGCCATAGGTAATTCCACTTTAAATAATTTCTGTACACCTGTACTTCCAAATGCATCGGCAGCTTCGACTAATGCCTTTGGAACTTGTCGAATACCCAAATTTGTAAAGCGTACGGTAGGTGGAATTGCGAAAATTAAGGAAGCAAATACACCTGGAACCATGCCAATTCCAAAGAATGCAACAGCAGGAATTAAGTATACAAACGCAGGCATTGTTTGCATAAAGTCTAATATTGGTTTGATAATAGTATTGGCAATTTTACTCTTAGACATTAAAATTCCAAATGGAATACCAATGATTATTGATAAAACACTTGCAATAATAACTAGAGTAACTGTATACATTAAGTTTTCCCATTGATCCTGGTTGTAAATTAACCAAAGACCAATAATAGAAAAAATAGGGAGCCCGAATTTTTTTCCACTTACAAAAAATGCCAATATTGCAATGAGTAGAATGAGTATAAAAGCAGGTATTGACATTAGAAAATCTTCTGCAAAGAATTCCATAAATTGACCGAAATGTTTAGAAATCGGGTCGAATAGAAATGCAAATACCTCAGTAATAGTATCCGTTGCGCTTTCTACTGCGTCTGCAATTGGTATTTCAGGTATAAAGTTAAGAAATTTTATCATTTTACATGTTCACCTCACCTTCACCAGCAAGAGCTCCGATGACAGCACCTCGTACAATCACACCTTTTAATTTATTATTTTCTAATACGACAACAGGTACTGGTGAATCATGAACAATGGAGAAAATTTCATTTAATGTTGTATCTTTATCAACTCTACGAACACCATTCTTAACAATTTCATTTAAATCTGTAATTCCTTTTTTCAGTGCATCGGACGCATCTTCTGCTGTAACATATCCTTTAAAGTTTCGTTCATTGTCAACAGCAAAAATTAAAGATATTCCTGCTTCACGCATTCGTTCTAAGGCAACTCTTGGTCCACTTTTATTAATATTAATTGATTCTGGACGCTTCATAATATGTTGTGCAGTTAACACTTTAGAACGATCAATATCTTCTACGAATCGTTCTACATATTCATTTGCAGGATTAACAAGAATATCCTCTGGAGTACCAATCTGAACAATTGCTCCATCTTTCATTAGAGCAATTCGGTCTCCTAATCGTAATGCTTCATCTAAATCATGGGTAATAAAAATAATGGTTTTTTTCATGGTTGATTGTAAATCGAGGAGTTCGTCTTGCATGTCTTTTCGAATGAGCGGATCCAATGCGGAAAAAGCTTCATCCATTAACAATACTTTTGGATCATTTGTTAAAGCTCTAGCCAAACCAACACGCTGTTGCATACCACCTGAAAGTTGTCCAGGTTTTTGATGTAAATAATTCCCTAAACCTACCAATTCCAATGCGCTTTTTGCTTTCGCTTCCCTTTTCTCTTTTGAGATGTTTTGAACTTCTAAACCGTAAGCAGCATTTTCTAGAATGGTTCGATGAGGGAATAATCCAAATTGTTGAAATACCATACTCATTTTTTTTCTACGTGCTTGACGAAGAGCATTTTTATCCATTTTCGATAAGTCTTCACCCTCGATTAAAATCGTACCGGATGTCGGTTCGATCAACCGATTTAATAAGCGGACTAAGGTAGATTTCCCACTACCTGATAATCCCATAATAACAAAAATTTCCCCTTCTTCTACGGAAAAGGTTGCTTTGTTTACACCCACTGTACAACCTGTTTCTTTTAAAATTTCGTCCTTTGATGAGCCTTCATTTAAAAGCTTCATCGCTTGTTTTACATTTTTACCAAATATTTTGGTTAAATTATTAACTTCAATAATCGGCAAAATTTTCACCTCTTTCAAATTAGAACAGAAAAAAAGCTAGGATCCTGTTATTTTATTAGGTTTATTTTTAACGTCACCAATTCACTATACATTAAATTTAATTTAAGTACAAACATTATTTTCCGTTTGTATTTTTTGTACAGTTTTTTCTGTACAAACTATATACCATTTTTCTCTATAATTCTCCAAAATCCTCTAAAATTCTTCAAAAAGTTCTAAGTATGGAGGGATCTCATTTAATACTCCTTTCAAAAAAAGGATTAACAGTTGTCAACAAAGACAACCATTAATCCTTTAATCATTTCGAATGGTCTTTTGGAATATATTGAAAAATTTCTCCTGATTCAACTACTTTGATAAATTTCATTAACCATACATAATAACTCTTTGCATAATTTAATTTTTCGATATCCTTGTTTATCTTTTCTTTCAGTTCTTGATCGTTTGTACGCTCGAGCAAAACCATTAATTTATCAATCGCTTCAATCGTTTCATCCAAATTTGTTTCTGTTTTTAACCGCCAACGTGTACCAAAATATGAAGTAAATGATTTATACCAATCTTCTTCTGTTTGATATAAATCTTTTCTTATACCTTTTTTATGTATCAATTCCACCATTTTTAAATCAGAAAGCATACGGACGCCTGTTGACATGCTTGTTTTACTCATGGACAATGCTTGCCCCATCTCATCTAAAGTCATTGCATGATCAGAAAAATATAATACACCGAATAAACGGCCTACCGACGGTGATATCCCGAATAAACTCATATTTTTGCCAATTGCTTGTATGTATTGTTCAAGTATATTTTCGTATATCTCCCAAGTTTGTATGTCTTTTTCTTTTACCAAGGGAAGTCCCTCCACCTTAAGATTCTGCCAATAGTTTACCACCTTTTGTTATTTTTTGCGAATAAATTTTTAACTTTGTAAATGAAGAAGTGTAATGTTTATAAAATTTATTTTTTCATTAGGAGAAAAATCCAACGAATGTATCATT
>CADBNU010000046.1 GCA_902796085.1 Heyndrickxia coagulans | reverse complement strand
TTGTGATGTACCATTAATAGTTCAAAATCATTCACGACCATTTCAGAAAGAATGGATTCTAGTTCTTTTATTTCATCTAAAGAAGCTTCAGACTGCTCTGTACGAATAAATAAAATTCGTTTGCTCTTTTTTACTTTATCTAAGAAGCGTTTAATTCTACGATCATATTTTTCTCGAACTTCAGGGTAACCGCCTAAATGGGTTAGTGTATTATTATGTGCTTTAAAATCATGATTTATACCAATATCATATACAGGATTATATACATATAAATCATTTTCAGACAGATATTTAATTGGTTTCAGATTTTTAATATCCATAAATCCCGAAAATCTGTTTTTGAGTAGTAAATTAACTTTTGATAAAGTTGGGGATCCGACCCAATCTAGTACGCCTGAAAATGGTCGTAAATTATGTTCTCTTAATTTCATCGCCGCTAAACAGAGATGCCCTAGGCTAAAGGTAGCATCATATTCCCCTTTTATTTTATTCAAATTTGCCAAGTAACATATCCCTCCTTAATTAAATTCTATTATTATTTAATATATGAAAATAATTTATTTGTGTATAAGCGAACATAAGTAAAATAAAAAAATAGATATTAATTCAATTTACTATTAAATGATCTTAACTAAATGATCTTAACTCTTGTTTCTTTTTTTTATTGCAGTTTGATAAACATTTAAAACCTTTTGTGTAGCTCTTTGGCTTGACCAATGTTTTAAAGCCCATTTTTGAGCACGTTGACCGAGATGAAGTCGAACATTTTCATGGTTGAATAAATAATTTATATGGTTTACTAATGATGCCACATCACCTGGTGGAAATAGTAAGCCGGTTAAGCGATCCTGAATCATTTCAGGTATTCCCCCAACATTACTAGCAATAATCGCTTTTCCTGCAATTTGTGCTTCAATAATTGATAATGGTTGATTGTCCATAAGCGTTGGTAGGATAAATAAATCAGATATGGATAATAAATAAGGTATATCATCTCTTTTACCCAAAAATATCAAATGATTCTGTAAACCAAGCTTTTCGACTAGGTTTTGAAATTCATTGCGTTTTGGTCCATCTCCAACAATCCAACAAACCCAGTCCCTTCTTATTTTTTTTAATTGGTGCAAAGCATTGATCAGATGATGTACTCCTTTAGATTCAACCAATCTACCAGTATAAATGATAATTTTTTTATTGGCAGGAGGGATGATATTCGACTTGTCTAACATTTTTTGTAGGAAACTCTCAATGTCATAACCATAATGCAAAACTTGTAACTGATGAGGAGGAACATGATAAGCATTTATTAATAGATTTTTCAACCATTTGTTTGCTACAATTGTCAATTCTGGTGCAGTTGCTGCCGTAGTTTCCAATTGCTCAAAATAAGTTTTTCCATCCCATGAAACAAACTTATCTGGCTCTTTCACATTATAGTGCGCCTCTTTAATTTCCTCGGCAACACTCCCGTGAAGGGTTGCAACTAATGCTGTATCATTAGAACGAATTCGGTTAAAAGCAATAGTAGAAAAAACATCTTGTGTGTGAATTAAATCATAATCATTGAAATCAATTAAAGATCTTGCTCCAAGTTCATAAAAAAATTGAAGTTTTTGGTAATAGTGGACAACCCAGTCAACAACAGTCGTTGGGAAATTTTGTTCTATGACATTAGAAAATTGTTTCTTATCTATTCTTTTATTCTTATTTATTAAGTGAACAAATTCATGATCTTTTCCGTATGCGAATAGATCTACATTATGTCCGAGTAATTCCAAGTTTTCTTTTAATTGTTTCATATAATTCCAAACACCACCAACATGTGGGGATACCCAAAATGTAGCGATTAAAATATTCATTATAAACGACTCCTTAAACTCATTAATTGTCTCTTTTATATTCATATTCAAATTAAAGTCAAGGTGATTATATTTTTTAGAAATAACAAGGTTTGGCTCTCTATAAAGAAATGACTCATTGTAACCTCTTTTGCTAAACAATGAACAGATTTAATTGTGTCCTAATTTTAAATTTTCTAGCATAATAGCCCGCAATGAATATTGAATAAATGCATATTGTGTTAAGGAATATATAAAAGAGTTCACTCATAAGGAAGTGGATATGTAATGAGTAAATTACAAAGATTAGAAGAAGTCATTAGAATACGGTTGCCACATTACCATGAGGACTTTCCAATCATCCTGTTCTGGAGTCAAAAAAGTGGTTGTACATCGCTATTAAAATGGTTCTATGATCAGATTGGTATTTTAGAAGAAGTACTTCATTATAACCCTTGGGTTCATTATTATGATAGTCAAGTCTTTAAAAGAAGACCGGGGTATAAAGATGATATTATTAACAACATACTTTTAGCCAAAAAGGACATATATAAACTTGTCCGAGATCCGTATAGAAGAGCTGTTAGCCAATTTTTAATATTAGCTACTGCAAAAGGTTCCTCTCATTGGGAAAATGAGTGGAAGAAGGTTAGGAAATTTTTTTATAATAATCCGATGTCCGAGCGCGGAATCACTTTTAAACAGTTCTTACAATATATTAGGGATGCAAAAGACTATGATAATCATTTTGCACCCCAATATGTTCCAGGAGAAGAGGAATTTGTACGTAAATATATTTATTTAGAGAATTTTAATAAACAAATGAAAAAGATTGAAAAAAAGTATCATCTTAAAAAATCGAATCTATTAGAACTAACAACATCTTCCCATCATTTTTCTTCGAATATGGTACTGGAAGGGGATTTTGCGAATATAGAAATTTCCGAATATACATTTAGTAATGAACGTAAGTTTCCAAAATATACGAGTTTCTATGATGAAGAAGCAATTCAACTAGTGAATACTGTTTTTGCGAAAGATTTTGAAATCTATGGTTACCGAAAATTGAACAAACCTTTTATGTGAAATGGTTCCGCAACTTACTAATTTATGTTCGTTTAACTTAACACCTCAGTTTTTCTAAACTTTTATGCCTAATTGTGAAAGCATATTTTTAAAATTTTGACTATAAAGCTTTGGATTAAAATGCTTTTGAACATATAATTGTCCTTTACTTCGAATATGTTCTCGTAAGGTGTGATTTGTCAATAATTCTAATGCTTGTTGAACGGCATGATTGATATTGCCTAATTGATAATATTTTCCAGTTTGATTGTGAATAATCGAGCTTCGAACACCATCAGAGTCTGTTGTCAATACGGGGCATTTGCAGCTTAATGCTTCAAGTAAAGAATAGGGAGCACCTTCAACCTTTGATGTTGAGCAAAGAAAGCCACCCGAATCACCTATTTTTGAGAAAAACTCAGCCATTTGTGAATTTGGAATATTTTCGTGTCGAGTTAAATTTTTACGAATATTTAGTTGATCGATTAATGATTCAAATCGTTTTCGATCATTTGGATCTCCTATCGTAGGGTCTTCAAATATATATAGTTCCAAATTTGGATTATATTCATGAATTAAACGAGCACCAATATGAAGAAATTCACTCCAGTTTTTATTCTCTTCAATTCTACCTATCCAAGCTATAATTGGATTTGGATGGATATTTGTTTGAATATAAGAAAATTTACTTGTGTCAAAGCAATTGTTAAAACGAAATTTTGGTATATCTGGATAAAATTCCTCTAGTAATTGATCGATGTGGGGTGTTTTCGGATTAAGAAACCCATTTGCGTATTGTTTGACAAGGGGACGGACATTTTTAAGTGTTCGACGTGCTACTTCCTTCGGTCCATATCCTTGGATTTCCATAATAATTTTTCCTTTATATCCAAGTTTTCTCAGCCTAGGAAGAGCTTGAAAATCTGATATAACAATAATTACCTCGTAATTACCTGCATCCAGTATTTTTTTAATCTCATCATCTTTATTCGTAATAAATATCGGCCCATCATGTTTATTGATCAGATCTCTTCTTTTTTCATAATAAAGGAAATGGGAATGAATGTTTATGGCTTTTAATGCGGTACTACGTTGACGATTTAAGGTTTCTACTCCTCCGCTAGGGATGTAATATACAAAAAGAATATTCATGATTGCCTCCTCAAGTTATAGTGGACATATAAGTAAAGCTGGAATCTATAAATACGATATGCGAATGGGCTGGAAATGTTTATTTTAATGAGTTAAAAATGTCTAAATCAAGAAGGCTGAGATTGTTTTGAAAGGAAGTGATGTTTTGCAGCAAGAAACTCCTCCGTTAGTTAGTATTTTGATTCCTTTTTATAATTGCGCTTATATTCAAAAGGCAATCGAAAGTGCATTAAGCCAAACATATTCCAACATTGAAGTCATTGTCATAAATGATGGTTCAACTAAATACCAAGAATTGATTACACCTTATTTGTCAAAAATTATATATTTAAAACAGGAAAATAAAGGTGTAGGTGCTGCAATAAATTTGGGAATTAAACATGCGAAAGGTGACTATTTAGTTTGGCTCAGTTCTGATGATTTCATTCATCAGGATAAAGTAAAAATTCAAGTTGAATTTATGCAGGAAAATAATGTCCTTTTTAGTTTCACAAATTTTAATACTGTTGATCATAATAATAAAGTAATTAAGTATAATGCAGGTATGCAATTTAAAAATGAACTAGAAATTTTAAAAATTCTTACTTACGGTAATCCAATCAATGGCTGTACCGTGATGATGTCGAAAAAACTAATTGATTCAGTGGGATATTTTAATGAAGAATTACGATATGTTCAAGATTATGAATATTGGCTTAGAGTAGCATTAAAAGAGCCAATAAAGTATTTACCAATGACTTTGACAAGTTATCGAATACACGAAAATATGGGAACACTAAAACATAAAGATATTGTTCAAGAAGAGTATCTTAATGTACAAAAAAAATATAAACCATTACTTTTAAAAGTAATTGAGCAAAGGAGAGGAACATGACTCTCCTTTTTTTATTCCAACCAAAATCCAATTAGTAAATAAGTAGCTTAAGAATAAAAATATTGATGTTTTTTTATGTTGGTAAACATTGGATAAGCGAACAAATATTACAAACATAAAAGCCATTCTATAGAAAAAACTAATATCAACAAATATTGTTAAATCTAAACGTAGAGAGGGAACAAAATGAAAAAGTATTGGATATACATAATAGGTGTTTGCTTTATCATTATTCAATTATCTGGATGTAGTACGGTAAATCGTAATGAAAATTCCTTGTTGTCACAGACAGACCCTGAGCCAATTGCGGTTAAGGATGAGGATATCGAGAAAGTAAAAAAAATAAAAGACACCGTTTTATCTTTTGATGAAATTTATGAAACAGCGGTTGTCCTAGGGAAAGAAGACTGCTTAGTTGCAATAAAAGTCCATCATCTTAAACGATTTCGCATGAAAGCGATAGAGAAAAAATTAAAGAAAAAATTAAAGGAGCAATTCCCGAAGGATAAATTTACTGTTTCTAGTGATTATAAGATATTTTTGGAATCTGTTCGCCTAAAAAATAGAGTAGAACAGGAAAATTGGTCTGAAGAGCAAAAAGAAAAAAGATTACAAGAAATCATAAAATTAAGTCAAGAACAGACATAAAAGGAGGGTAATAAATGGGCAAAGAACCAAAATCACCGGAACAAAAGGAATATGACCAATTACAAAAGAAGCATGAAAAGAAACGACCAATTTTACGCAATTGTATTGTTGCATTCTTTGTGGGTGGAACCATTTGTTTAATTGGACAGGCAATTTCCTTTTTTTACATCTATTTTTTTAATTTTACTGAACAAACGGCTGGTAACCCAACAGTTGCGACGATGATTTTTATTGCGATGTTATTAACCGGGTTTGGCGTGTACGACCGTATAGGTCAATTTGCGGGAGCGGGCAGTGCTGTACCAATTACAGGTTTTGGTAATGCTGTTATTTCATCAGCGATTGAACATCGGACAGAAGGATTTGTATTAGGTGTAGGGGGAAATATGTTTAAACTTGCCGGTTCTGTTATTTTGTTTGGAGTATTTTCAGCTTTTGTCGTTGCGATTATTAAAACCATCATTATTCAATGGTTTTTAGGAGGATTTTGACATGTTAAAAGGGGAACAAAGTTGGATATTTAATCGAAGACCTGTTATCTTGGCAACCGGTGTTACAGGGGGGCCGTTTGAAGGGAATGGTAAACTAGCCGAAGATTTTGATTTATTACATGAAGACTTATGGATGGGAG
The DNA here is from genome assembly GCA_902796085.1 of Heyndrickxia coagulans. Classification (GTDB taxonomy): domain Bacteria; phylum Bacillota; class Bacilli; order Bacillales; family Caldibacillaceae; genus Pallidibacillus; species Pallidibacillus thermolactis. Next base: position 1,281 of record CADBNU010000046.1, on the reverse strand, counting down.
AAGAATCTTATGAAAAGGCCCACCGTTTACTTATTGATGAGGCCATTGAAATTGCATTAAATAAGTCACAGCTTACAAAGGAAAATATTGATTTCATCATTGCTGGGGATTTAATAAACCAAATTACACCAACGACATTTGCTGCACGGTCACTTAGTATACCGTATTTTGGTATAAGTGGTGCTTGTTCAACCTCAATGGAAGGGCTTGCGCTAGCTTCATTTATAATTAATCATCAAGGGGCAAAACATGTCCTGACCGGTTCAGCCAGTCATAATGCGGCGGCTGAAAGACAATTTCGTTATCCGACTGAATATGGAGGACAAAAACCACCAACTGCTCAATGGACGGCAACTGCCGCTGGTTACGCCATTGTTGCTGAACAAAATGAGCAAAACCAAAATGAGCCGAAAGTGACAATGGCTACGATTGGGAAAGTAGTGGATATGGGAATGACAGATCCGTTCAATATGGGAGGTGCTATGGCACCAGCTGCTGTTGATACGATTTTAGCGCATTTTAAAGATACGGGACGGACACATGAAGATTATGATTTGATTGTCACAGGTGATTTGGCAAAAGTTGGAAGAGCAACGGCTCTTGATTTGATTCATTCAAAAGGGATCGATTTACCGACGGAGAAATTTCAAGATTGCGGTTTGATGGTCTATAAAGAAGATCAACCTGTCTTAGCAGGAGGTAGTGGATCAGGTTTGTCTGCCGCTGTTTTATATGGGCACTTGCTGAAACAGATGAAATATGGAACTTATAAACGAATTTTGTGTGTGGCGACAGGATCATTACACTCCCCATTATCTATTCAACAAGGTGAAACGATTCCGTGTATTGCCCATGCAGTTGCGATTGAAATGGATTAACAAATCGTACATATTAAGGGAGGAATACAGATGTTAGCGATGTTTTTTTGGGCATTTGTCATAGGTGGACTTATCTGTGTGATCGGTCAGTTATTATTTGATGTGTTCAAAATGAACCCTGGGCAGGCATTAAGCATTTTGGTCGTATGTGGAGCAATATTAGATGGTATAGGATTGTATGAACCGTTATTAGATTTTGCAGGGGCAGGAGCATCGGTACCGATTACAAGTTTTGGTAATGCTCTCGTTCATGGCGCCATGCAAGAAGCTGAAAAGCATGGACTTATAGGCGTTATTACTGGGATGTTTGAAGTTACCAGTGCCGGTATTTCGGCCGCCATTATTTTTGCATTTATAGGCGCATTAATCTTTAAGGCAAAAGGATAAAAGGGAGCAATCGTTA
>CADBNU010000045.1 GCA_902796085.1 Heyndrickxia coagulans | reverse complement strand
ATATCCGATATACAACAAAAATATGCCATGACTGGCTGTCCTCCAAAGAGGGCAGTCTTCATTTGTGTACAGAAAGGTCAAACAATTTGGCATTTTTTCCTCGTATATGTTTTGTGGTAAAATAAGACAAAATTATACATATTCTTAAAGTAGGTGGACGTATTGAAAATGCTCATAAAAGCTCCTGCAAAAATAAATTTATCATTAGATGTCCTATATAAGCGAGATGATGGCTTTCATGAGTTAGAAATGATTATGACAACAATTGATTTAGCTGATCGAATTGAATTAGAATTACTAGATGAAAATCGCATTGTTGTTCAATCTCAAACTCGATTTGTACCTGATGATGAACGGAATTTAGCCTATAAAGCAGCAAGTTTAGTTAAAGACCGATTTTCAATAAACAAGGGTGTTGCGATCAAAATTGATAAGAATATTCCTGTAGCTGCAGGCCTTGGTGGTGGAAGTAGTGATGCAGCAGCAGTGTTAAGGGGATTAAATAAATTATGGAATTTGCAATTATCAATAGATGAATTAGCGCAGTTGGGAGCTGAAATTGGTTCGGATGTTTCCTTCTGTGTTTATGGTGGGACAGCCTTAGCTAAAGGGAAAGGCGAAGTTATTACTCCTCTGCCAGCTCCACCAAAATGTTGGGTTGTATTAGCAAAACCTTCAATCGGTGTTTCTACTGGTGAAATATATAAAAAGCTTGAACTGGAAAATTTAGAACATCCCGATACACAAGCGATGTTAGAAGCTATTAATACTAGCAATTATGAAAAAATGTGTAGAAATTTAAGTAACGTATTAGAGTCAGTGACGTTAAATTTGCATCCTGAAGTGAAACAAATTAAGCGAGATATGAAGCGATTTGGAGCAGATGCTGTTTTGATGAGTGGAAGCGGTCCTACAGTATTTGCTTTAGTACAACATGATTCGAGAATGCAGCGAATTTATAATGGATTAAGAGGATACTGTAATCAAGTTTTTGCAGTTCGGATACTAGGGCAGCCAAACGAATGATTTTATAAAGTAAAAATTCGTCCGATACTTGATAAAACACGAATAATAATATAATATATTGTTATTAATATTCGTGTTTAGAGGTGAAGACATGAGCTGGAAAAGAAGTGAACGTTTAATAGATATGACAAATTACTTATTGAGTCATCCTCGTGATCTAATTTCTTTAACGTTTTTTGCGGAACGCTATAATGCGGCAAAATCCTCAATAAGTGAAGATATCACAATATTAAAAGATGTGTTTGAATTGCAAGGAATCGGTAAATTAATTACTATTCCGGGTGCAGCCGGTGGTGTTAAATATTTTGTACAGGTTAAAGAAGATCAAGTGAAACCATTTATTAAAAATTTATGTGAGCTGCTTGCTGTTCCAGATCGTCTATTACCTGGCGGATATTTGTATATGCAAGATATTATAGGAAATCCACAAATAACAGATCAAGTAGGGCGAATGTTTGCATCAAAATTTAGTGATCAAGAAATTGATGCGGTCATGACGGTAGCCACAAAAGGAATTCCATTGGCCTATGCAACAGCCCGTTATTTAAACGTACCAGTTGTTATTGTGCGGAAAGATACAAAAGTAACAGAAGGATCTACGGTAAGTATTAACTATGTTTCTGGCTCTACAAAAAGAATTCAAACAATGCTTTTAGCAAGAAAAAGTTTAAAAGAAGGTTCTCGTGTATTGATTGTCGATGACTTTATGAAAGCTGGTGGTACCATTAATGGAATGATTAGCTTGCTGAGTGAATTTAATGCTAGCCATGTTGGGATTGCTGTATTAATTGAAGCGGAAGAAGTAGAAGACCGGTTAGTCGAACAGTATACTTCTGTTGTGAAACTTTCCAATGTTGATGTACGTGAGAAAAAAATTACCGTAAGTGAAGGAAATTATTTTACGAAATAATCTCGATAAGAACACTTTGACTGCAGCTAATTACATTTATTTTTACTACAGATACCATCTATTACTTTCATCGCCTTGAGAAATAAAAAATTTAAAATTTTTGATAGAAAAGAAGGATATTTCAAATTTTTGTAGAAACATTTAAGTAACTAATTTTTAAGGTGGTGAAATAGATGGAAGTAACAGATGTAAGATTACGCAGAGTAAATACGGATGGACGTATGAAGGCAATTGCTTCAATTACGTTAGACAATGAATTTGTTGTCCATGATATTCGTGTAATCGATGGTAATAACGGATTATTTGTAGCGATGCCTAGCAAACGTACACCAGATGGTGAATTCAGAGATATTGCTCACCCAATCAACTCTGCAACCAGAGGTAAAATTCAAGATGCTGTACTAACCGAATATCATCGTCAAGGCGAGGCTGAAGTAGAGTTAGAAGAAGCTGGGGCTTCCTGATAAAATAATAGCATCTAAGAGCCTACAAGAATGTAAGGCTCTTTTTTTGTGCAGCATATTTTTCCAAAAATTTCCTATAAACCTCCATTTCATTTCCCACAATATAAATCTTCCTATTATAGGTTCTCACTTTAATCAATTACCCTAATTTATTTTTTGAAAACAACTCGGGTTGTTCCTTGAAATGAGATGATTTTTAAGATATTATTCAATATGGAAAGAAAGCTATATTGGAGGGCACATATGTCAAGTCGATTTGTAGTTATATTAGCAGCTGGACAAGGGACTCGTATGAAGTCAAAACTATATAAAGTACTTCATCCTGTATGTGGTAAGCCAATGGTTCGTCATGTTCTAGACCAAATGAAAGAGATACAGGCTGAAAGTGTCGTGACTGTTGTAGGTCATGGAGCAGATATGGTCAAATCAGAACTCGGTGATGAATGTGAATATGTACTTCAAGCTGAACAACTAGGTACTGCTCATGCTGTTATGCAAACAAGTCAGCTTTTAAAAGGAAAACAAGGGACTACTCTTGTTGTTTGTGGAGATACACCTTTGTTGAAAGCTGAAACGATTAATGCACTAATGAATCACCATATTAAGGAAAATGCAAAAGCTACTATACTTACAAGTTATGCTGATGACCCAACAGGATATGGACGGGTTATTCGTAACGAGCACGGTTATGTAGAAAAAATCGTTGAACATAAAGATGCGACCGATGAAGAAAAACAAGTAAAAGAAATAAATGCAGGTACGTATTGTTTTGACAATCAATCATTGTTTAATGCATTGGAAAAAGTATCGAATGAAAATGCCCAAGGAGAATATTATTTACCCGATGTTATTGAAATTTTAAAATCAGAAGGTGAAATAGTCACAGCTTATAGTACTGATGATTTTACGGAAACATTAGGAGTGAATGATCGGGTCGCTTTATCAAAGGCAGAAAAAATTATGCGTAATCGGATTAATGAAAGACATATGCGTAATGGTGTTACTATCATTGATCCTGATCAAACATATATTGAATCTGAAGTAGAGATAGGGCAAGATACAGTTATTTATCCAGGAACGGTTATAAAAGGTAAAACAACGATTGCGGAAAACTGTGTGATTGGTCCGCATTCTGAAATAGTAAACTGTCATATTGGTTGTGGTACAACCATTCGTCAATCTGTTGCACACGATAGTGAGATTGGTGTATCTGTTCAAATTGGTCCATTCTCTCATATTCGTCCTCAATCACAAATTGGTGATGAAGTCCGCATTGGAAATTTTGTAGAAATTAAAAAATCTACGTTTGGTAAAGGTAGTAAAGCTTCCCATCTTTCATATATAGGAGATGCTGAAGTAGGAAATAATGTAAATATTGGTTGTGGATCAATAACAGTAAATTATGATGGAGTTAAAAAGTATAAAACAATAATTGAAGATCATGTGTTTATTGGATGTAACTCTAATCTCGTCGCACCTGTGAAAATTGGTGAAGGTGCCTATGTTGCAGCAGGTTCAACGATAACAAAAGATGTTCCTAGCGAAGCGCTTTCAATTGCACGTGCCCGTCAAGAGAATAAGGAAAACTATGTACAAAAATTAAAAAAGAAAAGAACAAACTAGGGAGGTTCACCATGTCTAACGTGTACCCAGACAATCATCTTAAATTATTTTCGCTGAATTCAAATCGTGCATTAGCAGAAGAAATTGCTGAGGTAATGGGAGTAAGTCTTGGAAAAAGCTCTGTTACTCGATTCAGTGATGGAGAAGTACAAATAAATATCGAGGAAAGTATTCGTGGATGTGATGTATTTGTAGTCCAGTCAACTTCTAATCCAGTTAATGAACATTTAATGGAATTATTAATTATGATTGATGCTTTAAAGCGGGCATCAGCACGAACAATTAATATTGTTACTCCATATTATGGTTATGCCCGTCAAGATAGAAAAGCCCGTTCTCGTGAACCGATAACTGCAAAACTTGTAGCAAATTTATTGGAAACAGCCGGTGCAACTAGAATGATTGCAATTGACTTGCATGCGCCACAAATTCAAGGATTTTTCGATATTCCAATTGATCACTTAATGGGTGTACCAATTTTAGCTGATTATTTTGAAAAGAAAAATCTTGAAGATATCGTCATTGTTTCACCAGACCATGGTGGAGTGACCCGTGCAAGAAAAATGGCAGATCGTTTAAAAGCACCAATTGCGATCATTGATAAACGACGTCCAAAACCAAATGTGGCAGAAGTAATGAATATTGTAGGTAATATTGAAGGTAAAACATGTATTATTATTGATGATATTATCGATACCGCTGGAACCATTACTTTAGCCGCTAATGCACTAGTAGAAAACGGTGCACGTGAAGTATATGCATGTTGTACACATCCTGTACTTTCAGGACCTGCCATTGAGCGAATTGAACATTCAAAAATCAAAGAGTTAGTAGTTACAAATACGATTAAGTTACCAGAAGAAAAACAAATCGATAAAGTTCAACAACTATCAGTTGCACCATTATTAGCGGAAGCCTTAATCCGAATTTTTGAACATCGTTCGGTAAGTGATTTATTTTAAACATTCTTATGGTTGATATAAGCATAAATTGGACACAATAATTAGTAGTTTTAAAAAATTACTAATGAAAGAGGTGTCCACTTTATGTCTTTTGTACTACATGCAAAAGAAAGAGGTCGACTTACTCGACATGAACTAAAAACATTAAGGGATAATGGGAATGTTCCGGCCATTATTTATGGTAGAAATATAAATAATATACCGATTTACGTTGATCAGGCCGATTTTTTAAAAGGTATTAAAGCAGCTGGAAGAAATGCGTTGCTTTCAATCGATGTGTCTGGAAAACAACATCAGGTGATTATGCGTACGTACGAGGAAGATGCTTTATCAAGAGAAATTATACATATAGACTTTTTAGCTGTAAATCCTTCTTCACTTATTACAACTGAAGTTCCTGTAACGTTAGTAGGTGAGTCTCTAGGTGTACAAGAAGGAGGCGTATTACAGCAGTCTTTATATGAGTTATCCATTTCTAGTAAGGCATCGGATATCCCAGAATCTATTGATGTCGATATAACAAACTTAGACATTGCGGAAACAATCTATATAAATGATATAAGAGACCGTTTTCCATTTGAAATCAATCATGAAGATACTGAAGTCATTGTATCAATTTTACCACCGAAACAAGAAGAAGTTATTCATACAGGTGAAAAACAATCCTCTACTATGCCGGAAGATATTGAAGTTAAAGAAGAAAGTGAGTAACTTCATATAGGTTTTCGGTCGTTCGTAAACTGATATACAATTAGACCGAAATTTTATAGTACAATTTTTTATAGGGGCTGTCCAGACGATCAGCCCCTTTATCCATTGTTCCGTTCCAGTGCAGACAAAAAGCATCCTTTATTGTTTTGCTTGGTTAAATCTATCTAGCTATAAAACAATGATATTCGACAATCAGGTCAGAGAAATTGGAGGGAAACAGGTGAAATTAATTGTTGGTCTTGGAAATCCTGGAAAAGAGTATGAAGAAACACGGCATAATATTGGCTTTAAAGTAATTGATGAATTATCAAAAGAACTTCAAATTCCTTTAAATGAATCAAAGTTTAAAGGTTTGTATGGAAAAGGAAATATTAATGGTGAACGTGTTCTATTATTAAAACCAATGACTTATATGAATTTATCAGGCGAAGCCGTATCAGCATTAATGAATTTTTATAAAATATCTGCAGAGGAACTGCTCGTCATTTATGATGAGCTTGATTTACCTGTTGGCAAAATCCGTTTGCGTTATAAAGGTAGTGCAGGAGGACATAACGGAATTAAGTCGATTATTCAACATATTGGAACTCAGGAATTTAAACGAATACGGATAGGAATTGATCGACCAGAAAGAGGCAAATCTATATCCGATTATGTTTTAGGTAAGTTTAACAAAGAGGACATTCCAATCATTGAAGAAATGGTTCAAAAAAGTGTTAAGGCTTGTGAAGAGTGGATTGATAAACCTTTCTTAGAGGTAATGAATATATATAATCAGTAATAAACATTCCATTGTTTAGAACAAATCTTATTATGAAGAGGACAAAATTTGGTATACTGTTAAATGAATAAGCACTTCTTGTATGGTCAATAATATTATAAAAGACCATTTCAGGGAGTGAAAACAGTGGCAATCCACTATACTTGTCGTTATTGCGGGATAGACATTGGGACAATTACACATTCTTCAGTTGATGCACAATCACTTGGTTTCCATAAATTAACAGAGGATGAACGATTGGACATGATACAGTACGATAGTAAAGGGAACATTCATGTGAAAAGTATTTGTGAAGATTGCCATGAGTCGTTTATGACAAACCCTATGAATTATGAAAACGATTATATTATTCATTAGCTTTGGATGTAACCAAGGCGTTTTTCTATTTAAAATTATTATCATTTTTTCAAAGTTTATAACAAAAATGGACGCGAATCAGTAAAGAAATACGTTCAAATGCTTCTAATGACGGAAAATTCGATATTTTTATATAATTCAAAAATAATTAAACTATAACAATATGAAACAAAGATAAACATAAACAAGAGAGGAGGCGTTCCATGAAAGGTTTAGTCTCAACATTAATGGAAAAAGATGATGTGTTAACGATTATAAATGGAATAGAGGAAGGACTTAAAGAACAACTTGTTACTGGTCTTTCAGGATCAAGCCGCCATTTGTTTGCAGCTTGTCTTTATAAAAAAATGAATCGACCACTATTTATTGTGACTTATAATATGTTACAGGCCCAAAAGATATATGAAGATTTAGGACAAATTTTTCCGTCAGAGCAATTATATTTATATCCAGCAGATGAATTAATAGCTGCCGATTTAAGTGTTGCAAGTCCTGAACTTCGGGCACAAAGGATTGAAACAATAAATTTTTTGTGTAAGAACGAGCAAGGTATCGTCATTGCACCGATCGCTGGCTTAAGAAAAATTTTACCACCAAAGAAATTATGGGAAAGCTATTTAATGCAATTAAGAATAGATGATGAAATTGATCTTGAAGAAACGATTCATGCTTTTGTTCAGATGGGTTATTCTCGTAATGAAATGGTTTCTGCACCAGGAGAGTTTAGTGTTCGTGGTGGTATTATTGATATTTATCCATTAACAGAAGAAAATCCAATACGTATAGAGTTATTTGATAATGTCATTGATTCAGTTCGTTATTTTAATATTCATAATCAACGTTCATTGGAAAAACTAGACTCGATTATAATTGGACCCGCAACAGAAATATTATTAGAAGCTAGTCATTATGAGCGATTAGCAGGCAAATTAGAACAAGCGTTGGCAGACAGTTTGAAAAAAATAAGGGATGAAAAAGTAAAAGAATCTCTTGTGTTCGAAACCGAACACGATTTAGAACTGATTAAGCAAGGTCAACAACCAGAACAAATTTTTAAATATCTTTCCTTTGCTTACGAAAAACCAGCAAGTTTAATAGATTATTTAATGCCTAATACGATCATTTGCATGGATGAAATCAGTCGAATTGTTGAAACGAAAGATTCATTAGAAAAAGAAGAAGGCGAATGGCAAGTAAGTTTAATTGGTGAGGGGAAACTTGTTCATTCGGCTTGGGTTAGTCACGATGTAATGAAAATTATACAGGAAGCAAATCGACCCATTGTGTACTTTTCTTTATTTTTACGTCATATTCAAAATGTTAATCCACAAAACATTATTAATATTTCCGGTAAACAAATGCAAAATTTCCATGGCCAAATGAATATTTTAAAAACGGAAATGGACAGATGGCAAAAGAGTAATTTTACCGTTATTTTCCTTGGTGCTGATGAAAAACGGGTTCAAAACTTAAACCGTGTGCTAGATGATTACTCCATTGACTTCATTAATAATCTTGATGGTGATAAGCTATTACAGGGGAAGTCGCAAATTATTCAAGGTCAGTTAAATTCAGGCTTTGAACTACCGATGTATAAACTTGCCGTGATTACGGAAGCGGAGCTCTTTAATAAAAAAATGAAGAAACGTCCTTCTCGGTCTGCTAAACTTTCTAATGCTGAGAAAATCCAAAGTTACAGTGAGTTGAAGGTTGGCGATTATGTTGTTCATGTTAATCACGGTATTGGTAAATATTTAGGCATTACAACTTTGGAAATTAATGGTGTTCATAAAGATTATTTACAAATTAAATATCAAGGAACTGATAAGCTGTTTGTTCCTATTGATCAAATTAATTTAGTCCAAAAATATGTCGGTGCAACAGAAGGAAAAGAACCGAAATTATATAAATTAGGCGGTTCCGAATGGAAACGGGTAAAACGTAAGGTTCAATCTTCTGTTGAAGATATTGCTGATGATTTAATTAAACTTTATGCTGAACGGGAAGCTTCTAAAGGTTATGCCTTTTCACCAGATGGAGACATGCAGCGGGAATTTGAAGCTTCTTTTCCATATAAAGAAACCGAAGATCAACTTCGTTCTATTCAGGAAATAAAAAAAGATATGGAACGATCTAGACCGATGGATCGATTGCTTTGTGGTGATGTTGGTTATGGGAAAACTGAAGTTGCTCTCCGTGCAGCTTTTAAGGCGATTATGGACGGGAAACAAGTTGCCTTTTTAGTACCTACAACCATCCTTGCCCAACAACATTATGAAACAATGCAAGAACGCTTTGCTGATTATCCAATCAAAATTGGAATATTAAACCGTTTTCGTACAAGAAAGGAACAGCAGGAAACGATTAAAGGATTAAAAAATGGAACAGTAGATATTGTTGTAGGTACCCATCGTTTGTTATCAAAGGATGTTACTTACCATGATTTAGGTCTTTTAATCATTGATGAAGAACAAAGGTTCGGTGTTACCCATAAAGAAAAAATAAAAAAGTTAAAAACCAACGTAGATGTATTAACTTTAACTGCGACACCAATACCAAGGACACTTCATATGTCGTTACTCGGTGTCCGTGATTTATCCGTAATAGAAACACCGCCGGAAAACCGGTTCCCTATTCAGACATATGTTATGGAAATGAATCTTGCACTAGTTAAAGAAGCAATTGAACGTGAATTGGCTCGAGAGGGGCAAGTGTATTATTTATATAATCATATTGAGGATATTGAAAGAAAAGCAGAAGAAATATCGATGCTAGTGCCGGATGCAAAAGTGCTTTATGCCCATGGAAGAATGACGGAACGGGAATTAGAAAATGTCATTCTGTCATTTTTAGAAGGTGAAGCAGATGTATTAGTGACGACAACTATTATAGAAACAGGTGTGGATATCCCTAATGTAAACACCTTGATTGTAGAAAACGCAGATCGAATGGGTCTTTCACAATTGTACCAATTGCGTGGTCGTGTTGGTCGTTCTAATCGTGTGGCTTATGCTTATTTTACGTATAAGAAAGATAAAGTATTGACTGAAGTTGCAGAAAAACGATTACAAGCAATTAAAGAATTTACTGAACTTGGCTCTGGTTTTAAAATTGCGATGCGTGATTTATCAATCCGCGGTACAGGAAATATCCTTGGTGCACAACAACATGGATTTATCGAATCTGTTGGATTTGACTTGTATTCGCAAATGTTGAAGGAAGAAATTGAGAAGAGAAAAGGTGACTTACCAAAACAAGAAGAACACGAAGTTGAAATTGATATTGATATTGATGCATATATTCCAGATCGATATATACGTGATGGTTATCAAAAAATTGAGATGTATAAACGTTTCCGTGGGATAACGGAAATGGAGGAAATTAGAGAATTGCAAGATGAAATGATTGACCGATACGGAGATTATCCAGACGAAGTGGATCGATTATTTACGATAGCGAAAATGAAAGTTATTGCAAAACAAGTGGGTATAGAAACAGTGAAGAAAATAAAGGATGATGTTCAATTAATTTTTAGTGAAGAAGCATCGAAAAATATCCGTGCTCAAGAATTAGTACAATTATATAAACCTTTTGGTCGGAAGGTTGGTTTTGGAATGGATGGTGAAAAGTTTAAAATTGTACTATATACAACAAAAATGAGTGTAAATGAATGGTTCCCTATCCTTGCATCTATGGTAGACGAAATCTTAAAAATTGCCGATAAAGAAGTAAAGACCGTATCATAATGAGTTTCCAACCAATTCTTTTGAATTTTATCCGATTTTTCAAAGTAACAATCGTGCACAGCTACTTAAAATTTAGCTGCTCTTTAGATTAAAGCTGCTTATTTTAGGTAGCTGTTTTTTTGTATAAAAATTGGTGGAAAAACTTACCGTAATTGGCAAACATATTTATTACAAGAAAAAGTTTTAGTTTATGCATAGAACTTTCCAGATGAAAGATAATAATTGTAGAAAAGGATGATGATTCCAAAATACAAGGGGTACATTTCCAATTTACAAATGGTGACAGCCCTTCTTGTTTATTGGAACATAAAAACAAACGTCGACGTCTGTTATTTTATTTTCAGTATAAAAATCATCAGAGGAAAGTGAGGCATCATAAGATGAAAGCAACAGGTATTGTTCGTCGAATTGATGATTTAGGTCGAGTAGTGATACCAAAGGAAATTAGAAGGACATTGAGAATACGTGAAGGGGACCCGTTAGAAATTTTTGTTGACCGAGATGGTGAAGTCATCCTAAAAAAATATTCACCAATCAGTGAGTTAAGCGATTTTTCAAAGGAGTATGCTGAGGCTTTATTTGATAGCTTAGGTAATCCAGTCCTTATTTGTGATAGAGATTCAGTTATTGCTGTAGCAGGTGGTTCAAAAAAGGAGTACTTAAATAAAAATATTAGCGATATCGTTGAAAAGGTAATGGATGAACGTACATCAGTTCTTGTTACAAATGAAAGTTCTGTATCCATTGTAGAAGGTAATGAAGAAACATTAGCCTCATATACGATTAGTCCGATTGTTGCCAATGGTGATCCTATAGGTGCTGTCATTATATTGTCTAAAGATCATTCACTTGGTGAGGTAGAGAAAAAATCTGCAGAAACAGCAGCAGGATTTTTAGCCAGACAGATGGAGCAGTAATTTATGAACAAGACTCAGTTAAGGACGTAGGAGGATAAAGTTTTTTCAAAATGGATTAGAATATGAACCCCCTATCTCCGAATTCGGGACTCGCCAATATGCGAGTCTTTTCTAATGATGGATATCAAACCTCATTTAAAGGTAAGCATGTTTATATTGAAAATCTTTCCTCATCACAACTGCAAACATTTTTCCTCTTAATTAAATTGTTTTTATTTCCAATTGATGGTACGTTATTTAAGTAAATATTAAAATAAAAATAGGTGTCAAAATGTTTGAAGGAACAGAAAAGAGGCAATTACTTTTACAAGGTACATTTATTCTTTCAATGGCAGCTTTAATGACAAAAATATTAAGTGCTGTTTATCGAATTCCTTTTCAAAATATTGTAGGTGACATAGGATTTTATATTTACCAGCAAGTCTATCCCTTTTATGGAATAGCAATCTCTCTTGCTACTTACGGATTTCCAGTTATTATTTCTAAATTATATGCAGAATTATTAAGTTCAGGTGAAAAGCAAAAAGCTGAGCGTATGCTCTTTCCTACATTAATAGGGATTTTTCTTCTTTGTTTTTTTTGTTTTTTCTGTATTTTTTATTTCTCTTCTTCTATTGCAACAACAATGGGGGATGCGAATCTTAAACCTATGATCAGTCTTGTTTCCTTTTCCTTTTTACTCGTTCCGTTTATCTCTGTCTTACGGGGGTATTTCCAAGGAAAGGGAATGATGGTACCGACAGCTATGTCTCAAATTGGTGAACAATTTATTCGTGTTACATTTATATTAATGACAGCTGTATTATTTGTGAATGCTGGAGAAAGTTTATATCGTGTTGGTCAAGGGGCAATTCTTTCATCGATTTTTGGCGGTGTTTTTGCCATTTTTATGTTAACTTGCTTTTTTCTTTTTAATAATAAAAAGAATATAAAAGTTGCTTTCCTTATAAACTTAAAAGAAAGTTTACCTATTATAAAGACTGTTATCATTCAAGGATTAGCTATTTGTGTTAGTAGTTTAACATTGGTATTATTCCAAATGTGTGATGCTTTTCAAATTTTTTCTGTATTAAAGAATCTCGGAATACCGATAGAAGAAGCTCAGCAAATAAAAGGTATTTATGATCGAGGTCAACCTCTACTTCAACTCGGTCTTGTTCTTGCGACATCTCTCTCTTTATCAATTGTACCTATTATTGCATCAATGAAACAGAAGGGAAAAGATATCACAAGTTACATTAGGCTATGTATACAAATTAGTATTACTGTTGGTGCAGCTGCAACTGTCGGTTTAATTCTTATTATGAATGAAGTTAATACGATGCTATTTCAAAATGATGATGGTTCTTATGTCTTACGGATTTTGATGATTGCCATTTTGTTAGCTTCATTTAGTATGTCAGTTAGCGCCATGTTACAAGGTCTAGGTTATGTTTATTTTCCAGCCTTTGTTGTATTAACCGGTCTGGTCATTAAAGTAATATTAAACCAGTTACTAATCCGTCATTGGGGTGTTACTGGGGCAGCACTTGCTACGGTTATAGCGTTATCTTTTGTTTCATTTTTTTTGTATTGGAAATTACATAAAAATGTTTCGATCAAACTACTGCATCGAGAATTTATAACCAAATTGATATTCTCTTTATGTACCATGATACTTGTAGTTCTATTTATTCAATTTACCGGTAGCTTTTTAAAGGAGTCTATTAATGAATACCGCTTTTATGCAAGTATATTTTCGCTTTTAGCCTCGTTGTTAGGTGGAGTGGTATTTTTAATTTCACTGTTATGTAGCGGTATTTTTACAAGAGAAGCACTAGAAATGATCCCTTTTGGTAAAAAGATGTATTTGTTTTTTAATAGAAAAAATGAGGTGAAGACATGAGTAGTATAACGATTGTTGGTTTAGGTGCAGGTGATATAAACCAACTCCCCTTAGGTGTTTATCGAACATTAAAGGGAGATAGACCCATTTATTTACGAACGAAGGAACATCCGGTAGTTAATCAACTAGCACAAGAGGGTGTAAAATTTACTTCCTTCGATTATCTTTATGAGGAAAAGAATCAATTTGAAGATGTATATCGCTTGATTGTCGAAGAACTATGTAAAGAGGCAAAAGATAAAGATATTATTTATGCGGTACCAGGGCACCCGATGGTCGCCGAAAAAACGGTTCAATTATTAATAGAGAAAAAGGACCATGATATCCGTTTGGAAGGGGGACAAAGCTTCCTTGATGCTTTATTCCAATCGGTTCTTGTTGATCCAATAGAAGGTTTTCAGTTACTTGATGGTACAGATATCAAAAAAGAAGAAGTTCAACCTACTCAACATATTATTATCGGACAAGTTTATGACCAAATGATAGCATCCCATGTAAAGCTTGAATTAATGGAAATATTTCCAGATTCATATGAGATTTATATCATTACCAATGCTGGTCTGCCTAATGAGGTTGTAAAGAAGTTACCGTTATATGAACTTGACCATGATTTTAAAATTAGTAATTTAACAAGTTTATATATCCCACCTGTAAAGGATGAAACCATTTTATATAAACAATTTTCCTATTTACGTCAGGTGATTGCGACACTTCGAGGACCACATGGGTGCCCGTGGGATAAAAAGCAAACCCATGAATCTTTAAAAAAATATTTACTTGAAGAAGCCTATGAATTACTTGAGGCTATAGATGAAAATGATGATGACCATATAGTAGAAGAGTTAGGTGACGTGCTATTACAAGTGATGCTGCACGCCCAAATTGGAGAAGATGAAGGTTATTTTACAATTGATGATGTTATTGAATCCATCACGACTAAAATGATTCATAGGCATCCCCATGTGTTCGCAAATGTTGTTGTAGAGAGCGCTAGTGATGTTGTATCTAATTGGCAAAAGATAAAAGAGAATGAAAAGGGAAGAAGATCAACGACTACATTCTCTGACATACCAAAGGGACTTCCAGCACTACTTTATGCAGAGGAACTTCAAAAATCTGCCAAAAGAAAAGGGTTTGACTGGCAGGAAATTGAACCTGTTATCGAGAAAGTAAAAGAAGAACTGAATGAGTGGTTGGATGAGATAAAGGTTAATCCAAAATCAAAGCGGGTTCAATCTGAATTTGGCGATTTATTATTTTCTATGGTAAATATCGCAAGGTTTCTAAACATTAATTCAGAAGAAGCATTAATTCAAACAAATCAAAAATTTATCAGACGATTTGATTTTGTATGTGAAAAAGTAAAGGAAACAGGTAAAGATTTTTCTGAGTTTACCTTAGAAGAATTAGATCAATTTTGGAATATGGCAAAAGAAAATGGTTTATGAGTAGAAAGGAAAATCAACATGAGACTAGATAAATTTTTAAAAATTTCTCGACTAATCAAAAGAAGAACTTTAGCAAAGGAAGTAGCGGATCAAGGGCGAGTTTTAATCAATGGTAAGCAGGCAAAAGCTAGCTCAGAAGTAAGCATTGGCGACGAGCTAGCAATTCGTTTCGGTCAAAAGATCGTCCACGTTAAAGTTGCAAAAGTTCAAGAGACGACAAAAAAAGAAGACGCAAGTTCAATGTATATAGTTATTAAAGAAGAAAGAGTAGAAAAAAATAATGTATAGATAGGTCCCTATAGCATTATTTCGGTTCCAAGCATCCCTCTCTTATAAAAACAAATCAATGGAAGTTTATCTAAACATTTCAAGTTCTATATCAAAAGGGACGAGCATATTTATTTTTAAGAGTAGAACTTGAAAAAGCGGGGGATGGAAAATGAGCCAATATTATGATCAGCCGAAAAGCACGAAGCCGACGGTTCAAGAACATGATGTTATTATGCGGGGGAGGAAAAATTTAGATATTACTGGTGTTAAACAAGTTGAAAGTTTTGATAATGAAGAGTTCCTATTAGAAACCGTAATGGGATATTTGGCGATTCGGGGACAAAACTTATCTATGAAAAATCTGGATGTCGATAAGGGAGTCGTTTCAATTAAAGGACGGATTTATGATCTTGTTTATCTTGATGAAAATCATGGAGAGAAAGCTAAAGGATTCTTTAGCAAGTTGTTCAAATGAGTTTGACAACACAATTTTATACAATGATTGCTATGATTGCAGTCGGCGGATACTTAGGAGCGGCTTTGGATACATATAGCCGCTTATTAAACCGTCGCAAAAGAAAGTTTTGGTTCATTTTTATCAATGATATCCTGTTTTGGGTTGTACAAGGATTAATCATTTTCTATTGTTTATACTCCGTAAATTTTGGTGAAATTCGCTTTTATATTTTTGTGGCACTTTTTTGCGGATTTGCATTTTATCAAAGTTTATTGAAAAATTTATATCAAAAGTTTTTAGAACTCCTCATCCGCTTTATTACTCGGACATATAACGTAAGTGCAAAGCTTACCTCGATGTTGCTTATTCGCCCAGTTATTGTTTTGTTTACATTTGTCATATCTATTGCCGTTGGAGTCGGTAAATTTTTACTTAAGCTTAGTACATTCTTAGGGGGAATTTTATTAACAATTTTTAAATTTTTCCTCCAACCATTGAACTATTTCGGTAAATTAAGCTGGAAACTTGTACCAAATTCATTTAAAATGAAATTGAATGTCATTTATAAAAAAATTATAAATTTTTACCAGAAAATATATACATTTTTCAATAAGAAAAAGAGATAAATGAAGGGAGGCCTGTTATAATGAGTAGTAATAATAAACGAGTACCGATCGTTAATCAATCTTATATGAATGAAAAAAAAGAGCAAAAGTTGATAGAAAGACGAAAGAAAAAGGGACTCATTCGCAGGCTGACCGTTTTCTCTATATTTGCATGTATTGTTATTGTTTCTTTTACATTAACACTCAAGTTACAACGAGAAACATTAAATGAAAAACAGTCAAAACTTAATGATTTACAAGTCCAATCAGAAGAGCTAGAACAAGAAAAAAAGACGTTACAACATGAAATAAAGAAATTGCAGGATGATGAATATATTGGAAAATACGTTAGACAGGAATATTACTTATCTGATGAAGGCGAAGTCATATTCACGATACCCGATGAGGAAAAAGAAGACGAAAAAACTGATGAAACCGTTGATTGACCTTATTAAGGTTTGAGACTATAATATAATAAATTGTACTTTTTGATTATTTTAAGGAGGAAGTTTCTTTTTATGTCAATTGAAGTAGGCAGCAAGTTGAAAGGTAAAGTTACGGGTATTACTAATTTTGGAGCGTTTGTAGAGCTGCCAGAGGGCTCAACTGGTCTCGTTCACATTAGTGAGGTTGCTGATACGTATGTTAAAGACATTAATGAATTTTTAAAAGTCGGTGATCAAGTTGATGTGAAAGTGATGAACGTTGGGAAGGATGGCAAAATTGGTCTATCCATTAAAAAAGCAAAAGATAATTATAAAAGTGAAAGTGGTAATAAAAACCATCGTTCACGAAATAACAGAAATGACCGTCAACAAGAAAACTTCGAACAAAAAATGGCTCGTTTCTTAAAAGATAGTGAAGATCGTTTAGCATCATTAAAGCGTCATACTGAATCGCGCCGAGGAGGTAGAGGAGCCCGAAGAGGTTAACTTGCTGTCGTTTAAATTGAATTGTTTCATAGTAGTGGTAATCAAATTTTGTTTTAATATATAAATGATAATAAGAGTTGTCCCATAATTTGGGGCAACTTTTTATTTTTTAGATTTAATAATGAATCTGGATAAAAATGAATATAGCCGAATAAAAGAGCGAAATTTAAAAACATTTAGACAAAATTTGATAATTTTCAGAAAATTGTCGTAACTTGCGCCCCTTGATATGACTGGATTCTTACAAAAACCTAGCTAATACCTATTTAAAAATTTTTAATTTTAATGTTTGAAATTGTTATCTTTTTAGAAAAAACGTAGGGAATCGTCGAACAATTTATAGAATTTACCTCTTTTTTTTGACAAACTTCTAATTTATATCGAATTATAATAGACAAAAATTAGTCGTGAGGTGTTTTCTATGAATAAATATCAAGGGAGTTTGGCGGAACCAATTCAAGAAAGGAAAACAGTAGACTTTAAACTATTACTGACTCGTTTTTTTGAAAACTTTAAAAAGAAACTACAAACAGTATTTTTTAGAAAAGGTCTATTATTATTTTTGGTTGGTTTTCTACTTGCAAGAGCTTTTATTTTATCGGGTTTAAGTCCTTTTAGTTTGCCTTTCTTTGCAGCTGTATTTGCCATTCGTAAAGATAAGGCTCCTCTTGCTTTAATTGGATTAGTTGCAGGATCTTTAACGCTATCTATAATCGATGGTTTATATACATTTGGCGTTATAAGTTTATTTCTCATACTAAATCGAATGATTAAGCACTTTATTTTTAATGAAATAAAAGCATTACCCTTTGTTGTATTTTTTACGATGTTAATAGGTCGGTTTATTTACTATTACATCGAAATACAAGAAGTTACATTATTTAATCTCATTATGACTGGAGTTGAGGCGAGTCTTGCTTTTGTATTAACGATGATTTTTTTACAAAGTATACCCCTTTTTTCAATCTCGAAACGGAAACAAACACTAAAAACAGAGGAAATCGTTTGTTTAATTATTCTGCTAGCTTCCATGATAACAGGTACGATTGGATGGTCGATAGAAAACGTTGAAGTCTCTCATATTTTTTCAAGGTATCTTGTGCTAATATTTGCTTTTACAACGGGTGCGACAGTTGGTGCTACCGTCGGGGTCGTTGTTGGGTTAATCTTTGGGCTTGCCCATATTGAAAGTTTTCCTGAAATGAGTTTACTTGCCTTTGGAGGATTATTAGGTGGTCTTTTAAAAGAAGGTAGAAAAGTCGGTGTTTCCGTTGGTTTAATCATTGCTACTCTATTAATTGGTATTTATGAACTAGGTACGGTATCGATTGTTACAAGTTTATATGAAACGTTTATAGCATCCATACTATTTTTCCTAACACCAAAATCTTTAACAAATGAAATTGCAAAACATACCCCTGGAACACCTGAGTTTACAGCTGAACAGCAGGCATATATGAGGAAAGTTCGTGATGTTACAGCAAATCGTGTCCACCACTTTTCAAAAGTTTTTACTGCACTAGCAGAGAGCTTCGAACAGCAACAGAAACGTGCAGTAGAAATGGACGAGGTAGCTATTATGAATGATATGTTAGCGGATGTAACGAAACATACTTGTATGAGTTGTTTTAAAAGAGAACATTGCTGGCAATATAGGACTGATAAAACCTATGGCAAAATGACAGAAATTATGACGGAATTAAAAGAAAATGATTTAATGATTTCTAATCGAACAGAACGAATGTGGGAACAATATTGCGTAAAAAATAAAAAGGTTATTGATGCAATGCAAAGAGAAATTTATTATCGGGAGGTAAGGGATAAGTTTAATTCTCAAATTCAAGAAAGTCGAAAAATTGTTGCTGATCAATTGTTTGGTGTTTCAGAAGTAATGAAAAATTTTGCGGAGGAAATTAAAAAAGAACGGGATTATAACGAAAAACAAGAGGAACAAATTTTAGATGCTATGCAATCGATCGGCATCGAAGTTGATCATATTGAAATTTATAGTTTGGAAAAAGGAAATATTGATATTGATGTTACGATACCATATTGCGGTGGTATGGGGCAGTGTGAAAAATTAATTGCTCCTTTATTATCAAGTATTTTAGGAGAAACAATTACAGTTTATCATGAAGAGTGTGGAAAGTATCCGAATGAAAATTGTCAAGCTACTTTCCGATCAGCCAAACGATTTGTTGTTGATACAGGGGTTGCCTATGCTGCAAAAAACGGAAAGTTTTTATCTGGTGATAGTTTTACAGAATTAGAGATTGGACAACGGAACTTTGCTATGGCCATCAGTGACGGGATGGGGAATGGAGAACGTGCTTATTTAGAAAGCAGAGAAACGTTAGATCTATTACAGAAAATATTATTATCAGGTATTGATGAAGAGGTGGCAATTAAATCTATCAATTCAATATTATCTTTACGTACTACAGATGAAATTTATGCTACGTTGGATTTAGCAATGATTGATTTGCAAAATGCGTCGACAAGATTCATAAAAGTCGGTTCAAGCCCTAGCTTTATAAAACGAGGAAATAAAGTATTAAAAGTGGAAGCGAATAATCTACCAATCGGTATTATTCCAGAGTTTGAAGTAGATGTTGTAAACGAACAACTCATGGCGGAAGATATTGTCATAATGATGAGTGACGGTATTTATGATGGACCAAAGTTTATCGAGAATAAAGATATTTGGTTAAAACGGAAAATAAGGGAGATTGAAACAGATGATCCACAAGCGATTGCTGATTTGATTTTAGAAGAGGTAATCCGGGCAAATGATGGTAGAATTGACGATGATATGACAGTCTTTGTAGCAAAGATCAAACACAATACACCTAAATGGAAAACAATTGAACCGATTTCGCTAAGAAAATTGGCTTAGGAATGTTCGTCAAATAGGTAAAAGTAAATGTTATAAATATTATGAGTATGTTGAGAAAGAAGGTAGCAATTATTGGTGGTGAATATTCAGTAAATTGGGTATATTTCCCCTCCAAAAAGGAAAGGATGGAGGATAGTAAATTTAGGAGGGGAATTTTATGAAAACAGGGACAATTAAGCAGATATTACTAATAACTGATGGCTGTTCGAACCATGGAGAAAATCCGATCGCAATGGCTGCTTTAGCGAAGGAGCAAGGTATTACCGTTAATGTCATAGGAGTAATGGAAAATGATGTGATTGATGAACATGGAATGAGGGAAATAGAAGGAATCGCTAGTCAAGGTGGTGGTGTTAGTCAAGTAGTATATGCTCAAAGCCTGTCGCAAACTGTCCAAATGGTCACAAGAAAAGCGATGACACAAACACTTCAAGGGGTTGTAAATCAAGAACTTAAACAAATCTTAGGATCTGAGATGTCAATGGAGAAACTACCGCCTGAAAAAAGGGGAGAGGTATTAGAGATTGTTGACGAACTGAATGAAACAGTGGATTTAGATATACTGATTCTTGTTGATACAAGTGCAAGTATGAAACATAAACTACCAACGGTAAAGGAGGCATTACTTGATCTATCACTTAGTTTAAATGCCCGAACAGGCAATAATCAATTTTCACTCTTTGTTTTCCCGGGTAAGAGGAAAGAGGTTGATAAATTACTCGATTGGACTCCGAAGCTTGAGTCATTAACAACGGTGTTTAATAAATTAACACCAGGAGGAATGACACCGACAGGTCCGGCTATAATAGAGGCAGTTCATCATTTTGAAAAAAGACGTACTCTAAAAGGCTTTTTATCTGGTGGTCATGATGAGGAGTTTTATGAAGAATCCATTTAATGTAAACTGTGGAACGGTAATTCAAGGGAAATGGCATCAGAATTCATATAAGGTAATAAAGGAACTAGGTAGTGGAGCAAATGGAACGGTCTATTTAGTAGATTTTAATGGGAATAAAGCTGCACTAAAAATTAGTTCTGAACCGATGACGGTGACTTCTGAAGTTAATGTTTTAAAATCTTTCTCTAAAGCCCAAGGGGTTACCCTCGGGCCTTCTTTATTGGATGTAGACGATTGGATCGTTGGAGGTCACCAATTTTCCTTTTATGTGATGGAATATATACAGGGAGTTCATTTTATTCCATTTTTACGTCAAAGTGGAATGACATGGCTTCCAATACTTGTATTACAATTACTTTCGGATATTGGAAATCTTCATAAACAAGGCTGGGTATTTGGTGATTTAAAACCTGATAATTTAATTATAACTGGACCACCCATTCGTATACGTTGCATTGATGTAGGAGGTACAACTGCAATTGGAAGAGCAATAAAGGAATATACAGAATTTTATGATCGAGGTTATTGGGGGCTTGGAACTCGAAGAGCTGAACCTTCTTATGATTTATTCGCAATTGCGATGATAATGATTAATAGTTGTTATCCGCAACGTTTCCCTAAGCGAGAAGGTGGCATTCGGCAATTAACTCGGGCTATAGATGCATCTCATGAATTAACAAAGTATAAAACTGTATTAATTAAAGCGTTAACAGGAAAATACCGAATCGCAGATGAAATGCGAAAAGATTTATTGAAGGTATTAAATGGTAGAACAGTGAGTGATCATAAAAGGACACACCGAAAAACAAGTCCAACGAAACAAAAGAAATCCGATCAAAGCAAGTTAAAAGGCGTATTAGAAACGATTATTATATTCATATTAATTTCTCTATTGTATGTCTATTATATATATGGTCAGATCTTTTAACTAACATTAAGGTAGGGATAAATACGATTCCTACCTATTTATTCAAGCCATTATTTTCTTTTTCT
>CADBNU010000044.1 GCA_902796085.1 Heyndrickxia coagulans | reverse complement strand
TTCCGTTTTAGCAAAGGGGAAATGGGTGAAAAGAGATGGAAAAGAGTTAGATAATCGATACCAAATAAATATGGATCAATATGGGTTTCAACCACTGACCATTGATTGGAATTTAAATAATGAAGATCTACAATATTCAATGCCAGTTGGAATCAGTTTAGATAGCTCTGTTATTACAAAACCGTATTCAATCACGACCGATTTATATCGGGATAAACTGGATGATGATGTTGACGAGTGTTTCTTTACGTATATTCAACGCAATGGGGAACTTCGAATCAACACTGTTTTGAAAGGGTTCGCAAAAAATCTTGATGGCCTTGCTACCACATTTACAAATACAGGTGATATACTATTAATTGGTAAAAATAAAAAAGATATGTGTACAGCTTTCGAACGTATGAAGGAGATAGGTGGCGGTATTGTTATTTCTAAAAATGGTAATATTATTTACGAATTACCATTGACATTTAGTGGGCATTCAAGTGAATTAGATTTTGAATCGTTAATTGAGAAAGATAAAGAATTTAAAAAAATCATGACCAAATTTGGTTATCGGTTTAATGACCCAATATATACTTTATTGTTTTTGACATCGACACATTTACCGTATATACGATTAACTCCGTTAGGGTTATTTGATGTTATGCAAAAAAAAGTTTTGTTCCCTGCTATAATGCGTTAAAATAGTAAAGAGCATGTGGTAGTCAAACAATGAAATGAGGTTTACTTGTGTATAAACAGCGGTATTGGAAAGTCATGACGATGTTTATGATTATTTTTCTTTTAGTCAGTTGTAATAAAAACGCTGAACCAAAACCTGAACCTGTTGAAAATATAGAACAAGATACAGTGGGTGAAAAATCACCAGGATATTTATATCACTATCCTTTAACTGGTGAGCCTATTGAAGTCGAACCAACAAATCGTGCTATTAGTGTCATGGTTAATAATCACCCGGCTGCTAGACCCCAATCTGGTTTAAATAAGGCCGATCTTGTTTTTGAAGCACTAGCAGAAGGTGGAATTACGAGATTATTAGCCGTCTTTCAAAGTGAATTCCCTAAAAAAGTGGGCCCTGTCCGTAGTGCTCGTCCTTATTATATTGAATTAGCAAAGGGATTAAATGCTATATATATTTTTCACGGTTGGAGTCCGGAAGCACAAGAAATTATTCAATCAGGGTATATTGACCATTTAAATGGTTTGTATTATGATGGTACTCTGTTTAATAGAGTTACCTTTAGAAAGGCTCCACACAATTCCTATATTTCCTTTGAAAATATTAGAAAAGGTGCAAAACAAAACGGTTATTCAATGGAGGGCGCTCCGAAAAGTTATAAGTTTTTAGCTGAAGATGACCAGGTAGAAGGAAAGCTACAAAAGGACATTACGATTTCTTATTCAAACCAAAATTTTGAAGTTCGCTATGAATATGATTCATCTATAAAGAAATATAAGCGGTTTTCAGGTGATGTGCAAACTGTAGATTATGATACGAATGATCCCGTATTATTAAATAATATCTTTATAGTACAAATGGATCATTTCGTTATTGATGATTCGGGTAGAAGGAAAATTGATCTTACATCCGGAGGTAAAGCTTTATTGTTGCAAGAAGGAAAAATGCGGGAAGTTTCATGGAAAAATGTAGACGGAAGAATTGTCCCGTATTTCAATGGTGCGGAAATCCGACTCGTTCCAGGAAAGACATGGATTAACATCGTGCCAAATATTGATAAAATGGTAAACTTCTAACAATAAACTTATAACATTCATTGAAGTAGATATTTGAAGATTAATTATTAACAATGGGAGGCAGTCACTTTGCAAATTGAAAAGTTAAGAGGAAGAGAATTAGACCAGTTATTTGAAGCCATTTTAACTTTGAATGATTTAGATGAGTGTTATCGATTCTTTGATGATTTATGTACAATAAATGAAATACAGTCGTTAGCCCAACGTTTAGAAGTGGCAAGACTATTACAAAAGGGAAGAAAATATCATGAGATTGAAAAAGAAACTGGTGCATCAACAGCTACCATTTCCCGTGTAAAACGTTGCTTAAACTATGGCAATGATGCTTATAAAATGGTCTTAGAACGTTTAGAAGAACAAACTCCGCCAGAGACAAATGAGAAAGAAATGAATGTTTAAGATTGGTATAATGGAAACAAAGTGTGAAAATCCCTTCTACAGTTAAACACTGTATAAAGGGATTTTTTCAATTTTTGAGTTGCTATAAGGAATATAAAAAACATGTATTTTGTTGTAAGTCCTATTTTTACTAGTCATAATTGAATGGTATAATTGAGAAATGGAATATATATTGGAGGAAGATTCATGCTAAATATTCGGGAATGGGAACATGTTTTTAAATTAGATCCGAATAAGGAAATAGATGATACATCGTTAGAAAAAATTTGTGAATCAGGTACGGATGCCATTATCATCGGTGGAACAGACGGTGTAACACTTGAAAAAGTATTAAATTTAATGTCAAGGGTACGTCGTTATACAGTACCTTGTGCCTTGGAAGTATCACACATCGAGGCCATTACTCCAGGATTTGACTTGTACTTTATTCCGACAGTACTAAATAGTCCGAAACGAGAGTGGATTTTAGGGAACCATCATGAGGCTATAAAGGAATTCGTTCATATGATTGACTGGAAAGAAATGGTAGTTGAAGGGTATTGTATTTTAAATGAAAATAGTAAAGTAGCCCAGTTAACTGAGGCTAATTGTGATTTAACAATAGACGATATTGAAGCATATGCACTAATGGCAGAGAAGATGTTTCATCTACCTGTTTTTTATATTGAATACAGCGGTACATACGGTGATCCAAAAGTTGTAAAACATGTGAAAAATGTACTAGAGGAAACGCAGATTTTCTATGGTGGTGGAATAAAGACGCTTGAACAAGCAAAAGAAATGAAACAGTATGCGGATTGCATTGTTGTAGGAAATATTATTTATGAAAATTTAAAAGAAGCATTACGGACGGTTAAAGTAGTAAAAAATCTTGAAAACAATATAGAAAAGTGAAAATTAACGGTATAATGAATGTAATAACAGGAACAAATGTTCTTGATAAAAGGGTGATAAATTGTGCAATACTTGAAGGATCGGCTTTTAAATGGATTAAATAATCAACAGCAGTTAGCGGTTAAAACAACAGATGGACCACTATTAATTATGGCAGGTGCAGGTAGTGGGAAAACGAGAGTTCTAACTCATCGAATCGCCTATATTTTAGTAGAAAAAGCTGTTAACCCGTACAATATATTAGCTATTACATTTACAAATAAAGCAGCAAGAGAAATGAAAGAACGGATTAATGGCATTTTAGGTGGGGCTGCTGAAGATATTTGGATCTCAACTTTTCACTCGATGTGTGTAAGGATTTTACGGAGAGATATTGACCGAATCGGTATTAATCGTAACTTTACCATTCTTGATTCATCCGACCAGTTGTCGGTTATAAAAGGAATCTTAAAAGATAAAAATCTTGATCCGAAAAAATTTGATCCTCGTGGTATTTTAGGTTCAATCAGTCATGCGAAAAATGAACTTAAAAGTGCGAGTGATGTTTCCAAATATGCTGGAGATTATTTTCAAAGAATTGTTAGTGAAGTATATGAGGAATATGAAAAACGTCTATTAAAAAATCATTCCCTCGATTTTGATGACCTTATAATGAAAACAATTCAATTGTTTGAACGGGTTCCGGAAGTGCTTGAGTATTATCAAAATAAATTTCAATATATTCATGTTGATGAGTATCAAGATACAAATAAAGCGCAATATATACTAGTTAAATTATTGGCAGAAAAGTTTAGAAACCTTTGTGTTGTTGGTGATTCTGACCAATCCATTTATGGATGGCGTGGTGCGGATATTTCGAATATTTTATCCTTCGAGAAAGATTATCCGGATGCCAAAGTCATATTACTTGAACAAAACTATCGTTCAACCAAAACGATTTTACAAGCAGCCAATGGCGTTATCTCAAACAATATGAAACGAAAACCGAAAAAATTATGGACTGAAAATGATGCAGGGGATAAAATCCGTTACTATCGTGCTGATACCGAACAAGATGAAGCGATGTTTGTAACGGGGAAAATTCAAGATCTTGTAAAAAAGAAAAACAGAAAATATAGTGATATTGCTATTCTTTATCGGACAAATGCGCAATCTCGTGCATTAGAAGAAGTGTTAGTGAAATCAAATATTCCATACAATATTGTCGGTGGTACAAAGTTCTATGATCGTAAAGAAATTAAAGATTTGCTTGCTTATTTACGATTAGTGTCCAATCCAGATGATGATATTAGCTTAACGCGAGTTATAAATGTGCCAAAACGAGGTATTGGTGCTACGTCTGTCGAACGCATCGCTCAATTTGCCGCCCAACATGATATGTCCATGTATGAAGCGATAGGTGACGCGGTTTTAATAGGATTATCTGGAAAAGCTCTGAAAGCTTGTGAAGAATTTTATCAATTAATTACTGATTTAAACCAAATGCAGGATTATTTATCTGTAACGGAGTTAACTGAAGAAGTGATTAAACGTTCTGGTTATCGTGAAATGTTAGAAGGAGAAAAAACACTAGAGGCGGTCAGTCGACTTGAGAATATTGAGGAATTTTTAACCGTTACAAAAAACTTTGAAGAGCAAAATGATGATAAAACGTTAGTTGCCTTTCTAACGGATTTAGCGTTAATTGCTGATATTGATCAAATGGATAAAGAGGACACCAGTAACGATTCAGTTGTTCTAATGACGCTACATTCTGCGAAAGGATTGGAGTTTCCAGTCGTTTTCTTAATCGGTTTGGAAGAAGGTGTTTTTCCGCATTCTCGCAGCTTAATGGAAGAGTCCGAAATGGAGGAAGAACGTCGCCTCGCCTATGTGGGGATCACGCGAGCTGAGGAAGAATTGTATATCACAAATGCACAAATGCGGACTTTATTTGGACGTAGAAATATGAATCCACCATCCCGTTTTATTGACGAAATTCCAGAAGAATTAATCGATTATGAAAATGAACAATTGAAAAAAGAACGGAAATCGGCATTTCGTATAAATTCAACTGGAACAAGACAAGCACGATCGGTCCAAACATGTATGAATCGACCTGTGTTTACGACGACAGGTGGAGAAAGTATGGATTGGAAAGCCGGCGACAAAGCTGTTCATAAAAAATGGGGGATCGGTACTGTAGTTAGTGTACGTGGTGAAGGTGAAAATATGGAACTTGATATTGCCTTTCCAAGTCCTGTTGGAATTAAACGCCTCCTAGCGAAATTTGCACCGATTGAAAAACAATAAAATAAGATTCGGATAATTCTTTGTAATAGTACACGTTGC
>CADBNU010000043.1 GCA_902796085.1 Heyndrickxia coagulans | reverse complement strand
TTAGCTAGAAAACTTATTAATTATTTGTTTTTTGAACTGTAACTTCTTTACTGAAGGAAATAAAGTTACGTATAAACGGCTAAACATAAGTAATTTTTGATACTTGAAACTTTATTAATTATCTGATACTATAATGATAGTTTTTATGCAAACGTTTTCCCTTAATATGAAACGATCATCGGATCAAATAAATAATGCTTTGGTCGTTTTATGAGAAAAGAAAGCGTTTTCTATGGTAGGAACAAAATTACAATTGAAAGAGAAAAAGGAGTGATGATTGTGGGGATTAAAAAGCGTTTTTCAAAAGTTTTAGCTATGGTTACCTTAGCAGGTACATTAATTTTGACAGGTTGTGGAGGTTCAAGTGAAAGTTCGAATTCTTCGGATAAAATCACAATCGATATTATGCAAGGTAAAGTAGAATTTCATTCTCAATTTGAAGAACTAGCGGAAGTTTATGAGAAGGAAAACCCTGAAGTCGACATTAACATTACAAGTGTTGGCGGTGGTACAGACTACTTAAGTCAGTTAAAAACTAAATTTGCTTCTGGTGATGAACCGGCTATTTTTAGTTTATTTGGTCCTGTAGAAGTTGAACAATTTAAAGATGACATTACGGATCTTTCGGATATGAAGGCTGTGGAATTAGCGTTTGAAGGAACTCTTGAAGCAGTTACAACTGAAGACGGACAAGTTGTCGGTTTACCATATAACCTAGAAGGATATGGGCTTATATATAATAAAAATGTATTTGAAAAAGCAGGTATAAACGCTGAAGAAATCATCACCTATGACGATTTGGAAAAGGCAGTGAAAACATTAGATAGTAAAAAAGAGGAACTCGGAATTGAAGCTGTATTTGCACTTCCAGGTAAAGAAAAATGGGTAATGAGTAACCATTTAGGTAATGTTTACTTAGCACCTGAATTTAACCATAACGTATTAGAGGCATGGAACTCACCAACAGTCGCTTTTGAAAAGGGTGAAGAATTTAAGAGAATGTTAGATTTACAGGCAAAGTATTCGATACAACCAGTCCTTAATCTAGATTATTCTCAACAAGTTGAACAATATTTTTCTCTAGAAAGTGTTGCTATGATTCAACAAGGTAACTGGGTATATCCGTCCATTGAACAAATGGATGCGGATTTTGCAGAAAATGGTATAGGAATGATACCAATTCCTGTAGAGGGGCTAGAAGGGCATCTTCCAGTAGGAATTCCAAACTTCTGGGCGGTTAACAATAACAAAGATGAAAAAACCATTCAAGCTGCAAAAGATTTTTTAGACTGGCTATATACATCAGAAATTGGCAAAGATTACGTATTAAATAAATTCAAGTTTGTTCCTGCTTATGAAGGTTATGATGCAGAAAAGATTGCTGATCCACTTTCCAGAGTTGTATATGAATACTCTGAAAAAGGGAAAACAATTGGATGGATATTTTCCGGTTATCCTATTTCATGGGAACCTGATACGTTCGGTCCAAACTTACAAAAATATTTAGATGGAAAAATGTCTTGGGATGAATTAGTAGAGGATTCAATTAAAGACTGGGAAGAATTGCGAAAAAAATAAACAAATACACTTTGGAATAACCAACTTTATGTAGAAGGGAGCTGTCCAAAACAGTAGATTTTAAAGGAAAGATAGCGATTCTATTGGGGAAAGCAAAAACTTTTATCCATACGTGGTATCTAGTCTAACGAATCTTTAAACTTGTTCAAGTTTGCACCATCGTTGACGAACTTTGAACCGTACATATGGAAATTCCCCGTAAAGAAATCTACTAGTCAGTTACTTAATGGACTGCTCCTTTGTTCATTGAGAATACTTTGTAAAAAAACATAGTTGATGCGTACTGGGAGGGGAATTTATGAGAAATAAAAGTGTATCGTTTTGGCTTTTTTTAACCCCAGTCTTGTTAAGCTTAAGTCTTGTTGTTATTGTTCCATTGCTTTTGGGACTATTTTATTCTTTTACGAACTGGAACGGATTAACATTTACCGAATTTATTGGGTTTCAAAACTATATCCAAATTTTTCAAGATGAATCCTTTATAAATGCCCTGTGGTTTACAACAAAATTTACGATTGCATGTGTGATTTTACTTAATTTTATTGGTTTAGGGTTAGCGTTATTAGTTACAAGAAATTTAAAAACAAAAACATTTTTAAGAACTATATTTTTCATGCCAAATTTAATTGGTGGATTAATATTAGGTTTTATTTGGCAATTTATTTTTATCAATGTCTTTGATGCTGTTGGTAAAATGGCAGGACAAGATTGGTTAATGGGTTGGCTATCAAATGAGACAACTGGTTTCTGGGGACTTGTTATCATTACGGCATGGCAAATGGCAGGGTATATTATGATTATTTATATAGCTTATTTAGAAAGTGTTCCTCAAGAACTAGTAGAAGCAAGTGAAATGGACGGAGCTACAAGTTTTCAAAAATTTCGTTATGTCATATTTCCACTTGTTCGCCCAGCATTTACAGTTAGTATGTTTTTAACTTTATCTAATTCCTTCAAAATTTACGATCAAAACTTATCGCTTACCAATGGAGGTCCGTATGACTCGACTCAAATGCTTGCGATGAATATTGTAAGAACTGCCTTTGAAAGTAATCAAATGGCTCTAGGTGAAGCTAAAGCCGTGATTTTCTTTATTATTGTCGCCGCAATCGCATTAACCCAAGTGTACTATAATAAGAAGCGCGAGGTAGAAGTATAATGAAGAAGAAAAAACGAAAAGGTATACTTATCCTTGAAATTATTGGAGTTTTATTGGCCCTTCTTTGGTTAGCACCATTTTATTTAATGATTGTAAATGCATTTAAAACGAAAAAAGGGATATTTTCAGATGTATTAGGTTTTCCTGAAGAATTAACATTTGAAAACTTTAAAAATGCTTTTATCGATTTGGACTTTTTGAATGCGCTGTTTAATTCAGTGCTGGTTACGACCATTAGCGTAATGATTATTATCGTTTTCTCAGCAATGGCAGCATATGCTTTACAAAGAAACAATAGTAAATTAAGTAAGACATTACTATTGGTATTTGTAGCAGCAATGTTAATTCCGTTCCAATCGGTGATGATCCCACTTGTATCTATTTTCGGTAGTGTAGATATGTTGAATCGCCCAGGTTTAATTTTTATGTATTTAGGATTTGGCTGTAGTTTATCTATTTTCTTATATCACGGTAGTTTATCCAGTATTTCAAAATCATTAGATGAAGCAGCAATAATGGATGGTGCAAACAGATTGCAAATTTTTTGGCATATCATATTTCCAATATTAAAACCGATCTCTGTGACGGTAGCTATATTAAACTTAATTTGGATATGGAATGATTACTTATTACCATCCCTTGTTTTAAGTGGGGCAAATGAAACCATTCCACTACGAATGTTTTATTTCTTTGGGCAATATACGAAACAGTGGCATCTAGCTCTTGCTGGATTGACGCTTGCCATTATTCCTGTCATCATTTTTTATTTCGTTTCCCAAAAACATATTATTAAAGGTGTTGTTGAAGGTGCGGTAAAATAGAGTACGATATTCCCGATTTGCCAACAAGAGGAGGAAAAAATAAAGAAATGGGTGTCACAATTAAAGATGTTGCTAGGAAAGCAAATGTATCGCCTTCAACAGTTTCCCGTGTATTAGCTGATAGTCCAAAAATAAGTGAGAAAACGAAACAACATGTTCGTAAAGTCATTGAAGAGTTAGGTTATCATACGAACTTAAACGCAAGGTCACTTGTTAGTAAAACGACTCAAACGATTGGTATTGTTTTGAAAAACTCCGATAAAGAAGCGCTCCATTCTACATTTGCTCCTGAAGTTTTAAGAGGGATTAGTGCCACTTGCAGCAAATATGATTATAATATTCGCCTAACGACTGGGGCATCAGAGGAAGAGATTTATCAAGAGGTTGTAAAAATGGTACGTGGGAAACAAGTTGACGGGATTATTGTCTTGTATTCAAAAAGGACTGACCGAGTTGTCCCATATTTAATGGAATGTGAATTTCCATTTGTGATTATTGGCAAACCTGAAAAAAATCCAAATAAAATTTCGTACGTTGATAATGATAATATTCAAGCTGCAATGGATGCAACGAATTATTTAATCCAATTAGGCCATAGACAAATCGCTTTTATTAGTGATGATCCAACGTATGAAGTTGCCCAAAATCGCTTAATTGGTTATAAACAAGCGATGAATAACAATTATTTAAATGTTCCTAATGAATATATTCACCATGTAAAAAATAAATATAATCAAGGTTTTCAAGTTGTACAAAAGTTAATGTCTTTATCAGCACCGCCAACGGGTATTGTTATTACAGATGATTTTAACGCATTAATTGTTTTATCAGCGCTACAAGCACTAAATAAAAAGGTACCTAAAGATGTTAGTTTGATTAGTTTTAACAATTCCCCTATTTCAGAGGTTACGTTTCCGAAGTTAACATCTGTAGATATTCAAATTTATCAACTTGGATATGAAGCTGCAAAATTATTAGTTACACAAATTAATGAGCCAGATCATATTAAAAAAAGTGTCATTATCCCTTGTATAATAAAAGAACGTGAATCCTGTTCGAGTCGAAATCATGAAAAAGAGAATTAAAAGGGATTCCTATTTGTTCATAATGCAAACCTTTGCCTTATGTTTATAGGTGTTTAGGAGGCAGAGATGAATGAAACAAACGAGCATTATGTACGGCATTACCGCTGTATGTGAATGGATTATGAGGTTTTCAGTCATTAATATTTTATGGATAATCTTTAATTTTCCAATAAGTTGGCTAGTACTGAATCTGATTTTTGCCAACGATTGGAGTTCATTGATCATTTTCTTTATTCTTATTGTACTATTGGCCCCAATAGTCTTTTTCCCTGCAACTCAAGCGATGTTTGCTGTGGTACGGGAATGGATTTTAGGTCATGAAAGTAATAGTTTAATAAAGTCATATTGGCACCACTATAAGAAAAACTATAGAAAAAGTACAATAGCTGGTTTCATTATGACCACGCTTTGGTTAGGTTTATTAACAAATATTGTTTATTTTAGTCAATCTAACGCTCTTCTTATGTTTCTTTTAATATTTTTAGGGGTTGTATTATTTGTTTTTACAGTAAATTTTTTCTCTGTAATGGCGCATTATCACCTCGGTATAAAAGATTTAATGAAAAATACATTTGCTATCACGTTCGGCAGTCCGCTACTTTTTATTACAATTATAATCTGTGGAGTACTTCTGGTTTATATTTGTAGTCAAGCTTGGTATGTGCTTACTTTTTTTGCAGGATCTTTGTTTGCTTTCTTATCCTTTTCTGCGTTTTATCGTTTATTTCTTAAGTTGTTGAAGGGTAAGCAGCAGTAAGGTTATTCGACAAACAATTTCTAGGTGAATAATGACAATCAAAAAGGTATTTCATTACCCCATTTACGTGTTTGAGGCGTCATGGATTTTCCCTGTTATGATTATAGGTGATGAATTGGAATTAAGATAGAAATATCTCAAATGACTTTTTATACTTTATGCTAAAAGATAGAAAAATGTAAGGGTTTACCGTCAAACTATTACAAACTGGAGTAATGCTTAAGTGCGTTCAACTACCTTTGTCCGATGAAGTTTGTTCAGAGCAGGTATTAAATTGAAAATTAGAATGGTTGGGAAGTAATTATTTATTAAGGAAATAAAAGGTTAAAGAGGTGGGAGTTTATGATAAAAACTTGGTGGAAGGAAAGTGTGGTCTATCAAGTTTATCCTCGTAGTTTTAAAGATAGTAACAGCGATGGTATTGGCGATTTACGAGGGATTATAGAAAAACTTGATTATTTATATGATTTAGGAATAGATGTTATCTGGTTGTGCCCGGTGTACAAATCACCAAATGATGATAATGGTTATGATATTTCTGATTATCAAGACATAATGGATGAATTCGGTACAATGGACGACTTTGATGAATTGCTTGAAGAAGTCCATAAGCGGGGGATGAAGCTTATTATGGACTTAGTGCCTAACCATACATCAGATGAACACCCGTGGTTTATTGAATCACGCTCTTCGAAAGATAATCCGAAGCGAGATTGGTATATCTGGCGTGATGGCAAAGAAAATGGTGAACGACCAAATAACTGGAAATCAATTTTCGAAGGGTCTGTATGGGAATATGATGAAAAGACAGATCAATATTACTTCCATCTCTTCTCGAAAAAACAACCAGATTTAAACTGGGAAAATGAAGAGGTTCGAGCGGCGCTAAAAGAAATGGTTTGTTGGTGGCTTGATAAAGGGATAGACGGTTTCCGCATTGATGCGATTTCCCATATAAAAAAGGAACCGGGGTTTCCTGATTTACCAAACCCGAAAAATGAAGAATTTGTTGATGCAATGAAGTATACCCGAAATGTAAAAGGAATTGAAGAATGGCTCGATGATTTTTCGAAAGATACGTTTAAAAAGTATGACATTATGACCGTAGGCGAAGCAAATGGTGTCACAGTTGAGGATGCTGACAAGTGGGTTGGTGAAGAAAATGGATTTATGAATATGATTTTTCAATTTGAGCATTTAGGTCTTTGGGATAAAGATACACGTGGACCAGTCGATGTAGTCAAATTAAAGAAAATTTTAACAAAATGGCAAAAGGGATTAGAAGGAAAAGGTTGGAATGCATTATTTTTAGAAAACCATGACCAGCCCCGTAGTGTATCCGTTCTTGGGTGCGATAAGAAATATTGGAAAGAAAGCGCGAAGATGTTGGGCGCTCTCTACTTTTTAATGCAAGGAACACCTTACATTTATCAAGGTCAAGAGATTGGGATGACAAATGTCCAATTTCCAAATATTGAAGATTATGATGATATTAGTATGAGAAACTATTACGAAGCCGAACGAAAAAAAGGACGATCCCATGAGGAAATTATGCCTGTTCTATGGCGCAATTGCCGTGATAATAGCCGGACACCAATGCAATGGAATAGCGGTAACAATGGGGGTTTTACAACCGCTGATAAAACTTGGCTAGGTGTGAATCCAAACTATAAACAAATTAATGTTGAGGAGCAACTGAAGGATCCGGATTCCATTTTGAACTTTTATAAAAAAATGATACGCGTTCGGAAAGAACACGAAGTATTTGT
>CADBNU010000042.1 GCA_902796085.1 Heyndrickxia coagulans | reverse complement strand
TTGACACAAACTCCCATTCACTTGAAAAATGTGTTCAAATCATCATTAATCATTTAAAATTTAAAAAGATCCTTAATTAGGATCTTATTTTTTACGCCATAATATTGAACTATACAATGGTCGGGGTATATGTATAAAGTAAATAAAGTCGATAACCCTTGTAGAAATCATTTGACAGACAAATGCAAACAGAATTATTTTAAAATCGATTGCTACTGATGTAAAAAGAAATATGAGCCCATTTATCCAAAGAATAACGGTACCTGGATGCCAGTTTCTGAATCTTGCAATCATTAAAGCTGGAATGACCATACCTCCACTAGAAGCACCAACTCGAATTAAAATTCCAACTCCAATTCCATAAAAAATCCCCCCCAAAACGATATCTGCAAAAATATGGATATGGTAAAACAAAAAGGCATCTGTTATGAAGTTAACAGTAATTGCAGTTAGTGCTACAGCAAATATCGTTTTAAGTGTCCATGTAAGGCCAAAAAAATTCAATGCAAAAATTAAAAAGACTGCATTCGATAACCATAAGGAAAACCCAAGAGGTAAATGGAGAAAGTGATGAATCAAGATCGCAATTCCCGCGCCACCACCTGAAGGGATATTATGAGGAAATAAAAATTGTGCCATTGCCATACCTTGGATGATGGCACCAAAAATGAGCAAGATTATTTGTATAAATCCCTTACTCATTTATACCATTTTTCCTTTTGTAAGCATTATAAATACACTCATATTTTTACCTCCCTATATCCCTTCTTGTCCATTTTATGAAAATGAACAAAAGTTTATGATCATGTAGTTATTTGTTGGGGTATTTTAATCTAGATGATAAAATATATTTAATATTAAAAATTCGGAGGTTTATCATATGGGGACTTTAATTGAACTAATAGCCGTTGTGCTGATTTTCTCGATCCCTTTAGCTGGAATTTTGACAAGTCATCTTAGAAAATCGAAAAAAATTCAAGCGGAAATAATTAGAGATCAATTGGAATTAGAACGCATTAAACAACAAAATTATTTACTAGAAACGGAAAAACTTCGATTAGAATTAGAAAAAATGAAAGAGAAGGACTATACTGAAAAATCTGATCCTAAAGATATTCATATTTAATCACACTTTATGGCTGTATGTGATTGATACAGCCATAAAAAATCACCTTTTTCAAGATTATCATTTTCTATGTTTCAATAAGAAGATTTATAATGCCGATGCACTTCCTCCATCAATATTGACAGCTGTACCTGTAACATAGCTTGCAGCATCAGAAACGAGAAATGTTATAACGTTAGCAGCTTCTTGTGTTTCTCCAATACGCCCTAAAGGTATATTTCGCCCAACTTTATTTGAAAAGGCCTCCCATGTTAATTCCGGACATTCTTTTTGCCATTTTTTCTCAATTTGATCACTACGAACTAAACCGATACAAACTGTATTTACACGAATGTTATCTTTCCCTAAATCTTTACTCATTGCCTTCGTAAGTGCCATTCCTGCTGAACGACTCACACTGGTGGGG
The DNA here is from genome assembly GCA_902796085.1 of Heyndrickxia coagulans. Lineage (GTDB taxonomy): Bacteria > Bacillota > Bacilli > Bacillales > Caldibacillaceae > Pallidibacillus > Pallidibacillus thermolactis. Next base: position 1,490 of record CADBNU010000042.1, on the reverse strand, counting down.
AGTGTTGAAGCACCAGGTGTTTTCGCTAAAGCAGCAGTTATATTTACGATGGATCCCCCACCCTCTTTTCGCATATATGGTACTGCATAACGAGAACAATGAATGGCAGCGAATAATTTTAAATCCAGATCATATTTCCATAAATTTGTATCTACTTTGTCAAAAGGGTTGGCAGATGAGGTCCCGGCATTATTAATTAAAATATTTAACTTACCAAAATGGTTAACCGTTACTTCTACAGCTTTCTTACAATCCTCTTCTATTGTCACATCTGCAACGATGGTTAAAATTTGTCGCCCTGTTTCCTTTTTTATAGCGACTGCTGCAGTTTGTAAGCTGTTAATATTTCTTGCACAAATAGCCACATCTGCCCCCTCTTTTACAAGTGTGAGTGCTGTAACAAAACCAATTCCTTTACTTCCACCAGTTATAAATGCCACTTTTCCTTTTAACCCTAATTCCACTTATACAACATCCTTTCACGGTTAGAAATCATCCATAATATCCAGCATTTCGTATTGGTAACCAACACACTTGTAATTTTGCTTTATATACATCTCCCTTGCTGTTCCTTCACCTTCAGCCACTAATATGACAACATGATTTGGAAATTGTTCCATAACATACTTCTGCATATGTGTTCCAATCCCTCTTCTTTGGAAATGTTCTAATACAACAAAATTATCAATTTCAACGGTTGTATCGCTAATAATTAAATCAAGTGTACCTGCAGGAATCCCTTTATAATAGGCGATCACTTGCTTCCAATTCTTATTGTTAAAATTTGTTTTATAAATCGCTTGTTTACCTTTAGCAAAATCAACACCAAATTTTAAATCAATATTGAATTGTAGTTGTAAAAATGTATCCATTGTCTCTGAATTGACGTTTTCAACCACAATATCCGGATTTTTTGTAAACTTAGGAAAATCTTCCGGTTGAATGAAATATAGTTCATTGTAACTATAATCATATTCATTCAAATTTAAATATTTTTGAAATTCATGATTTAAAGATTTATTCTCTGGTAAGATAAACATGAGGTGGTTTTGTCCATTTTTCTTATGGAATTCCCTTAAATAACTGGATGTCGATTCAAATTCATGAATTGATGGCATTTGTTTAAAGGCTACAAAATTCTCACTATAATAATTTAACATGTCAGGAAAATGATAATGTTTAAATAATTGGGTTTCAAAAAGGATATTACCGAATTTATGTACATTGTCAAATGAAATGTTCATATTTATCCCTTCTATATAAATCATATTTTTTGTAATAAAATAAGGGTTGCCCAACAAACAATTACTGCAAATTGTAGGACAACCCTTGTTGTTTTATTCATTTATTCGCTTTTACTATAGTCATACTGATTACGGTCAACAGGTGTAAAACCTTCAGGAGTATAGAATCTTAATAAGTCACCATTAACCGTTTTATCAGATAACATTAGCTTATATTCCACTTCATCTTTTAATTCTTTTGCTATT
>CADBNU010000041.1 GCA_902796085.1 Heyndrickxia coagulans | reverse complement strand
CATAACCTCTCTGAAAACACTTTTTCCACTGGATCGACTGAATTTCTGTTTTCATAACGCCCATGAAGACACTTTTTTCATAAGATCAACTGAGTTTCTGTTTTCATAACAACTATGAACACACTTTTTCCACAAGATCAATCGAATTTCTGTTTTCATAACCTCTCTGAAAACACTTTTTCCACTGGATCAACTGAATTTCTGTTTTCATAACGCTCATGAACACACTTTTTTCACAAGATCAACTGAGTTTCTGTTTTCATAACAACGATGAACACACTCTTTTCACAAAATCAAATAAGTTTCTGCTTTCAGTCCGTTTGAGGAACACACTTGTTAGACGCGGATTCTACTAAGTTTCTGACTTCACCTCCCATCCCCACTTCACTCCCCAAACATACTGAACTTTATGTTACAAAAACTTCAAGATTGAATCCCCTTTCATTATTACAAAGTTGTGAACGGAGTTGAATGCCAATGATCAACCTGTTATTTTGAATATAGAAAATGTGAAAATTATCACAAACTTTCTCGAAAGCTTTCTTAAGCCGAAACTATGAGGTGAAATTATGAACACTAAAGGACAAAATAAACGCGGTTACTTAATGCTTGCGGTTTTATGGCTTGCTTACGTTACCTTTGTCATGAACTGGGTAGCAGGTTCATCCTTAACACCGCAAATCACGAATACATTTTTCGGCGGTCCTGTGGATCCACTTATATCTGAAGTCGTCAACTATTCCATTACGACCGCACGGGTTTTTGCTAATATTTTAGCAGCAGTCGTGATTATGCGACTTGGACCGAAAAAAGCAGCAGGATTGTCAATCGGTCTACTCATGATGGGACTTGTTGCTATTTATATTCCAAATTATTGGGGATATATTTTTGCACGGATGATTATGGCGATGGGTGGATCAATGATTATTGTTTATATGAACCCATTTGTATCAAACTACATTGCTAATCAAAAAGTAAAATTGGGGATCAATGCCGCAAATACAGCAACTTACAATATCGGAACCTTTATCGTTGCCGTGTTATTCACTTTATTTGCTGAGCAACTCGTTTCGGATTGGAAATTAACCATGACCTTTTTTGCATCCATTACGGTTATTTTATTTATTATATGGCTGTTGGGAGCTGAGGACTTTAAAGTAGAACAACCAACAGGCAATACTGAAGCGTACGGGTATAAACAAGCTTTTAAAGACGGTTTCATTTGGCGCTTTGGCCTAGCATTTGCGTCATTCTTAACTTTATATGTATTATCGTTAGTCAGTTTTAAAAACATTTTCGACCAATATACATTATTAAACGGTTCTGTTACAAACTTATTTATTTCTAGCGGTGCCATTGTCGGGACGTTAGCAGGGATTGCCATTGGAAATAAAGGTGGCCCACGGAAACCAACTTTATTGATCGTAGGAATTTTCATGGTATCAAGTTTTGCTCTTGCATTAGCCTTTGCTAACGCAATTCCAGTCGTTTCATACATCTTATTAACGATTTCTGGATTTTTCATGTTCGTACAATATCCAATTTTTTTGAACTTACCACATGAATTAAAAAATATGACGCCACAAAAGTTAACCATTATGTTCGGTCTTTTTTGGGCCATCGCATATGCGGGACAAACAATTGCTAACATTATTTGGAGCTTCATACTTGGTAATTTTGGTTATGTACCATCACTCATTTTCTTTATTGCAGTGGCAAGTGTTTATTGCTTCTTAATTCCGACATTACCAGAAACAAGACCGAAAGAGATTAGATTAAAAAAAGCGGCTTAAATTTTTCACGGACTTCTTAATTGAAGTCTGTTTTTTTAAAGGGCAGCCATAACCCTCAGACACATTCTCAAAACATGAATCAAGCTGACTGGCAGTTTCAAAATCAACTTCTTTCTATTGAGGGTGTTCAGAAGAATTTCCATTTTTTAAAAGTTCTATTCATAATAACGGCTTCTGCACCCGTTCCTTGAAGAGTATCTTTATGAATTCGTAGTGAATTTTAAATGTTTATCACCCAAAATTGTAATGTTTATATTCCATCTTGGATGCATCACTAAATTATTGTTTTCATCAAATTCTAATGCTATATGAATTTCATCATCTTCAATTGTTAGAATAGCCATTCTTTTATTTTCAATATCTATATAAGGTTTTAAACTTTCTTCCATTTCTATTTTCCAATCAAAAAAATTCATCATTTTCCCTCCAATTTGATCACTGTATCAATACGATATAAAAGTTTTTTTAGCTATTTCTTCTTTCACTAACCAGCCCCTTTCACATTAGTTAATTAAGCTGCAGCAGTTATACAGCACATTTAGTTAACTTGATTATATCAAAAATTTCTTTTTACTAATCATTGATTCATTGTTACTTCAACACTTTGGTGATGGATACTTCTAACCTGAAACCAAGTAAAATAAATCGTTGTATTGTCTTCTATGATAATTTGGGACACGCATCCTACTCTCGGATTTGAATTGTTTCAGAAGCATATGTTGCACTCTAAGAATCCGTGTATCGGTCATTTGCCTATACTCAATGGTGTCTAATTGATCTTTCCTAAATCTCGGAAAAGGTAGTTTTACCATCGTCCATGGCAACCAACACACAAACTTGTACATTGCTTATGTCACGTTTCTTCCAAGAATCATCATGTTTACGTAGTTTCTACCTTTAATTTTTTTCTCCTTTTTCTGAGTACAGAAAATAGATCTCGTTCGTACATCTCTACGATTCCTTCAAAATTAGGGTGTTCAATTTGCTTTAACTCGACACTGTGAGCTAAATCACTTAATAGTGCAAAACTTTCCATTATACTTATCATAGAATCTATTATTAGGGGTGAATGATCATGACTGAAATGATTGCGCAAGAGTCAATCAATGAACTGGTTGACCGATTCTATGACAAGTTAACAAAAGAACAATATTTTATTGAACTTTTCTCAAAACGTGAAGTGAATGTTGAAAATTTAAAGAATAGACAGCGAGAATTTTTATATAAACTTGCCAACACGGAAGCTGCAAATGAACATACAAATCGTGTTAATCGCAGTCATGCTTTTCAAATGAGTCGTGAAGGTGCCGAACTTTGGATAAATACGATGGTGGAAACGATTCGTGAACTTGAGATCGAAGAAGAAGCTAAGACGATGCTCATTGAAAAAATCCAATATCTTTTAAAAAATCTTCTTCATAAATAGGGCAAACTTCCAAACAAATGATTACCTTTTTCCCTAAAAAAAGGTGATAATAGATGTAGGAGGTTTGAATGATGGCAAATTTCATTATGGTATATACAAGCATGACTGGCAATACAAAAGCTATGGCAGACGGACTTGCAGAAGGAATCCGCAAAGCTGGCTATGACGTGCGAATGGAAGAGTCTGATGATTTTGATGCGAAAGAGCTCGAAAACTATGACGGTATTCTCGTTGGCACCTATACTTGGGGCGGCGGCGAATTGCCAGATGAAATGTTAGACTTCTACGAAGACTTAGAGAATGTGAATTTATCGGGTAAAAAAGCAATCGTATTCGGTTCTTTTGACTCCATATATGGCGATAATGGAATTGCAGTTGACATCATGATGGAACAATTGAAAAAACAAGGAGCCGAATTGATCTATGAAGGATTTAAAATCGAACTCGATCCTGACCCAGATGAACTGGAAAATTGTCGCATTTTAGGTAAATGGTTTGCTGAAACTGTAGACACACTCGTGAAATAAAGCCGAAGGTAACCTGCTTGAAGGTTGCCTTTTTTATATATTCAAATATATTAAGTTCAAATCGTATTGCATATCGTATAAGGCAGAATATAACTGTACCTTTATTGTCATGAATAACATGTTGAAATGGTTGTATAATGAAAGAAAGGAAGTTTCCAAAGGGAGGATTTCAATGGATATCAAAGACTTTTTAGATCGCATGTTTACCCTTGGGATTGGAGCAGCAATCGCAAGTAAAGAACAAATTGAAAAATTAGTCGACGAACTTGTTGAAAAAGGCAATGTCGCAAAGGAAGAGTCTGCCGATATCGTTGACGAACTAATGAAAAAAGGGAAAGAATATCAAAGTAAATTTGAAGCCTCGATTAAAGAAAAAGTAAAACAAACATTAAAAGATCATGATTTCGTGACAAAAGAAGAATTTGACAAACTAAAAAAACAGGTTGAAGAGTTGGAAGCACAACTGAAAACGAAAACAGATGATTAATTTTAGCACAATGTTTTTAGGAAATTTTTAAAAGGAAAGCTACCTTACTGCTTTCCTTTTTACTTGGAAAATAAACGTCACCTAGTTTTTTAATTTTTCAAAAGTCCGTTCATTTATCTTACAAACCACACCATTATAATCGATTGGTATTTCTATTGTTTGGGCATTTACGTTGTATTTCTCCATGACTTGCTTGATATACAGGATCAGACGCTCGCTACTTTGAGAGGTAAAAGCAATAATTGTTGGTCCTGCTCCACTAATGGCTGCACCAATTGCCCCATAATTTTTTCCGTTCTCTAAAATCTCCTCGAAACCTGGTATAAGATGTTTCCGATATGGTTGATGGATTTGATCATTTAAAGCTTCTCCCATTGCTTTGAATTCACCCCTCATTAGTGCTGCCGAAAGAAGAGCTGCATGGCTTAAGGCATAAACTGCATCTTCACGGGAATATTGTTCAGGTAAGACACCTCTTGCTTCCATCGTTTGTAATTCATAATCTGGAATAGAAACAACAACTTTTAATTGTTCTGGAGGTGGGAAGTTCACATAAGTAAACTTGTTTTCTTTATTTTTAGCAGCTACAAGGACACCACCAAAAAGGGATGCTCCTACATTATCAGGGTGCCCTTCCAATTCACTAGCCAATTGAAAAATCTCATCTTTTGTAAAAGGGGTACCAACAAGTGTATTTACGGCCACCATTCCACCAATGATCGCTGCTCCACTACTGCCCAATCCTCTAGATAATGGAATCTCACTTTCTACTTCGATTTCTAATTGTGGAGTTTCGATTTCTGCCTGTCTGCAAAGATAGTCTGCAGCTTGATAAATTAGATTCTGTTTGTTCATCGGCAATCCTTGTTGATGTTGACCGATAAGATTAACTTTCGTTTGATTTGCTAGTTTCATTTTTACAGTTGTATAACGTTGCAAGGCCATACCTATCGAATCGAATCCAGATCCTAGATTTGCTGTGCTGGCAGGCACTTTTACCACGACTTCATAATCATTCATATTTAACGACTCCTGATTATTATTTTTAAAATAGTTGGAGGTATTGTTTCCATATAAGGAAGACCCGCGACATTTGCTTAGAGACTCCTTATAGGCATGTCTATAAGCATTGATTAGAAGACGCTCACTTGGACATTTTTCCTTACTTTTTACCGTGTTTCGGCCTCGAGACGTTTCTCGTGGACATCTCTACTTATTTTTGACGTGTTTTGGCTTCGAGGCGCCTTATCGCGAACATTTCTACTTATTTTTCAACGCATTTTGGCCTCGAGACCCTTTCTCGCGAACATTTCTACTTATTTTTCAACGCATTTTGGCCTCGAGACCCTTTCTCGCGGACATTTCTACTTATTTTTCAACGCATTTTGGCTTCGAGATCCTTTCTCGCGGACATTTCTCTCTATTTTCCTCCATGTTT
>CADBNU010000040.1 GCA_902796085.1 Heyndrickxia coagulans | reverse complement strand
GGAATTACGATCATAACTGGATTAGCTCCAATAGCTGAACCGACCGCTCGAAACGCAGACGGTTTATTTATTTTTTCTGCAATATCCGAATAAGTGCTTGTTTCACCAAAAGGTATTTTTTGTAGTTCAGTCCAAACAGATTTTTGGAATTTCGTTCCATATAAATCAAGGGGCAAATAAAAAGATTGCCGCTTACCAGAAAAATACTCTTTAAATTGATTGAAGTATACTGAGAGTTTATTTTTATCTTCTTTTAATTCAGCATTCGGTAACTGCTTTTTTAACCATTGCTCGATCTCCTCTTTTGGCCCACTTTGCGAACCGACAAAACAAAGTCCTTTGTTCGTTGCCGCTATGTAAAAGTTCCAGGCTTCATGATTAAATTTACTAAAGTACACCTTTTGTCTACCAGCCTTGCCCATTTTTTATCGCCACCTCATTCTAATCCGTTTATGTATCCACAATTTTACATTTATCACATATAATCATGCAATGTTTGTCTATTCAGTAAAAAACCAAGAATGCCTTATAAAAACATTCTTGGTTTTTCTAGATAAGTATCTATTTCATATATGCTATTTTTTTGAATGACCTATAACTTAAATCGACCAAGTATTTGTTTAAGCTCGGAAACGGCAGAAACAACTTTTTCAGTATCTCTAGAAATTTGATCCATAGAACGGCTTGTTTCTTCTGCCGCTGCAGTTGTTTGTTCAATTCCCGCAGCGGATTCTTCCGTTACTGCTGTTATTTCTTCAATGGCATGATTCATTTGCCTTCCCTCAGCAACCATTTTTGTAAGATCCTTTGAAACAGTATCAATTCGTTCTCCCATTGCTGTCACGGCACTTCTAATCGTTTCGAATGTTTCTCCTGTTTTTTGGATTTGTTTTGTTCCTTCTTGAACTTCCGAAAAGCCGCTATTTAGCGATTGTGTTACCACATTCGTTTCACTTTGTATGTCTTTAACGATTTCTTGAATATCTACAACAGAAGCTCCAACTCCTTCTGCTAACTTTCGAACTTCCTCTGCTACAACCGCAAACCCTTTTCCATGTTCTCCTGCCCGAGCTGCTTCAATCGCTGCATTTAAGGCGAGTAAGTTTGTCTGATCAGCAATATCTTTTATTACAACAACAAGGTTAGAAATTTTCTTCGCACTATGCTCTAAACCTTGAACTTTTTCAACAACATCACGAACCATTTTCTCGATATTTTCCATTTGGGATTTTGAACCTTCCATTAGCTCATGTCCTTCATGAGTCATTTCAAGTACATCTAATGAATAGCGTTGAATATCTTCACTTTGTTTACCTGCATCTAACAATTTTCTTGTAAATGAATCCGCGATCGTAGATAAGTCTCCTGCTTTACTCGCTTGATTTTCCGCTCCCATTGACAACTCTTGCATTGTTGTGGCAACTTGTTGTGATCCAACCTTTACCTCATGAGCGGCATGGGATAACTCTTTACTATAATCCGTTACATCGATAATGACTTGATTTGCTTTTTCAACTAATTGCTTCAAGTTTTCGATGGACCCATTAAGGGAATTTGTCATTACACCAATCTCATCTTTTTCTTTTACTGCTAAAGGATCCTTGGACAAATCAGCGTGTTCTAAATCAATCATTCGTTGTGTCACTTTATCAATTCGCTTTGCAAAATTATTTGACAATGTATATGCCAAAATGAGGCCGATAATACCGATCATAATTGTTAAAGAAAGGTTTATAACTATCGAGTCATAGAATATATTAAAAATATTTAATAACGTAAATAAGATGATCATTGTCAATTGCATCGAAAGCATCTTTAGTTTTATACTACGATTCATTGTGATCTCCCCTTGAGTAAATTTGGTAACCATGATAACAAAATAGTGATTCTATTTAATTCTATAATCGACATAATAAAAAAAATATTTAGCATTTTATGCTCCAATTTTAAAACACTCGATTGATAAGAAAAAAGTATCCATTGCTTGCGAACAATGAATACCTTCAACACTACAAAATTATTGATAAATCTCTTTCAATCGTTTGCCTATTACCTTTAAGTCGCGTTCTTTTGCAATTCGATGCCCATTCTCTGTTAAATCAGGTAGTTTTCCTTCGACGATCTTAATGATTTTCTCATGAAATTGCTCAATACTGTCCGCTTTATAAAGAACCTCTCCGTCTTTAAAATTCGAATATATTGGTATATCTCGAATTAATACTGGAATTTGTGCAGCAAGGGCTTCTAATAGAACAATGCCTTCTGTCTCTTCATATGTTAAAAATAAAAATAGATCACTGCCACAATAAGCATCTCGAATTTCACTTCGACTGACGTATCCTGGGAAATGAAGGTTAGCAGGAGGATGTTTTATGGCTTTACGAATTTTCGGTTGGATCATATTTAAATTCGTATAACCAAACCAAAAAAATTCATATTCCGGCAGCCGTTTGGCCAGTTCAATAAAATCTAATATTCCCTTTCGCTTAATATAATGACCAACAGATATAACGACTTTTTGATCTTTTGATAGTTGATATTTTTTACGAAAACGTTCCCTCGCCTCTATCGTTTTTTTAAAAAAATTCGAATCGATCCCATTTGATAGACTAATAATTGGAGGTTTAAGACCGTAACTTTTTAATAGATCTTTTGCGTAATCAGTCGGAGTAATGATTATATCGCCACTGTTATAACAATGGGTAATCCACCGTTTAAATAATGGAGCAAAAAGATTAGAACCGATAAACGAGTTTCGAAAATCTTCCATTGTAGAATGAGCATGATAAATAACTTTTTTACCCTTCCTTTTGGCTCGTTTACTCATAAATAAAGAATCAGGAAAAATTGTGTTTAAATGAACAACATCATAATGATCGTTTTTATCCATCGTAAACGGGACGCCTACTTGTTCTAACGCTTGTTTTTGATGACGTACAGCCTGGCCGACGCCACTTTTATTCACAAGCTTCAACATTCCAGAATATATTAATACTTTTTTCCTGTTGCTTTCTTCTGATGATCCCATAAACATTCCCTTTCTTTTACACAATCCATTCAATAAACTGCCTAAAAATCAGGTCAAGTCCGAACGTATAAATTGCAATAGCTAAAGGTTTTCCTAATAAAATTATAATTGTAAACTTTAAAAATGTCATTTTCGTTGTACCCGCTAAGTAACAGAGAAAATCATCCGGTGCGATAGGTGCAAAAATCGCAATCGTAAACAATGTGTCAAACTTACGACTATTTACCCATTTCATATACTTTTCTTGCATTTTTTTACTAAAAAACAGCTGAATAACCATATTCCCAAACTTTTTAGCAATAGCAAATGCGGCAATCGATCCGAGGCATATTCCTATATAATTAAGAATAAAACCACCGACTGGACCGAAGAGCAATACTCCACCAAGTAATCCTATCCCACCTGGCAAAATAGGGAAAACAACTTGTATTGCTTGAAATACAATAAATATAACCGGTGCCCAAAATCCAAACTTCATTAAGAACTCTCGTAATGCCGTGTCCGAAGTAAAAATTTGCGTTTTCAATCCGTAGAAAATGAAAATTGCACAGCCAATAAAACTTAAAATTGTCAGTACATTCATTATTATTTTTACTTTACGACGCACTTGTTCATTCACATCAAATGATTTGAGACGTTTATTTTTCATTAGAGTTTTATAATTTTTATCTGCGACACCATCAAGTTTATCCTTTAACTCATCTGTAACTATTGCACTTTTCGTTTTCACCTTTTCATTCAAAAAGGAATACACCTCTTTACCGTTCTTTCTTCCATGTGCTTAGAACTTCATTTCAATGATTCTATTATACTTCAAAATATTCAAAACTCGCGAAAAGTAAATAATACAGTAGTATTATACCGTTATTTGTTAAGTTTTGTTGTTAGTATATGAATTAATAAATAAGGTCGCTACGAACAATAGACACGGTCACGTACTTAGGATCTTAATTACTGTATCGCAAGGAAGTTAAATATTTTTAATAGTCATGTAAAAAATAAGTAAACCGAAAGTCACACTTCTTTTAACATTATAAAACATATATGATCAATAAGGGAAAAACTTTATAATCTTAACATCATCTCCGTTCTTATCTTATGTTAACAATGCTCCGTTTACACATTTATTCAAATGTAAAAATTTGTTTCTTCGTATAAAAAATGACAAAAAAAGAGCTACATCGAGCTCTTTTTTAATGTGCATGGATTGATTTTTGTAACCATTTCTTCCCTTCCACAAGTCTTGCAACCATCATCGCACACACGGTATTGCCTGTTGAATTTAATAATGTCGCTGGAGCATCAATGATGGTACTAATAACCGCAATAATCGGTAACACTTCTGGTGGAAATCCAAATACACTTAATAAGAGCATCTCACCGATCATACCACCACTTGGTATGGCACCCATAACAGCTCCAACTAAAAAGGCAACCCCAATGATCATAAGAATACTAGTGAAACTTGACATATCTTTTCCGAACAATAAAAATAAGAAAACAATTTTAAACACTCCACCAAATACAGAACCGTCCTTATGTGTATTTGCTCCTAAAGGAACAATTGTTTCAGCAATATCATTCGGTACTCCCATTTTTTTCACTGCTGTCAAATTTACTGGAATACACGCCGCACTGGAACATGTTGCAATAGCTGTAACGGATGGTGTTATTGCGTTTTTCCAAAATACTTTAATTCCATCCTTTCCTCCAGCAACGAAAGCATAAAGCGTAAAAAAGCCAAAATAATAAATGATCGTTATAACAAGATAAAGGACAAATACTTTAACATAACCGCCAAGTATTTGTGGACCAAGTTGTCCAATAATTGTAGCAAAATAAGCACCTAGACCAATCGGGGCATAATACATGATGATTTTAACAATTTTCATCATAATTTCAGTTCCCGAAGCTAAAAGATTGGCAATTGGTTTGCCCTTTTCACCCGCCATTGCTGTAGCTAGTCCAAACAGAACAGAGAAGACAATTAACTGAAGCATGTTACTTTTTGAGAACAACATTGAAAAATCGGACACAGTAAAAGTTTGAACAAGCTGTCCGAGAAAAGATAATTCTTCTACTTCTGTGTTTTGTTCAGGCTCTTCCATAATGCTCATAATTTGTGTTGTATCAATTCCTTCAAGGGGATTAAACAGACGAATCCCTATAAATCCTAATACAGCAGATATCAAAGCCGTAATAAAAAAGACAACAATAATGCCACCAAGTATTTTACCTAAACGTTTCATTCCATTTGTATTAGCAATTGCCGAAGCAACACTGAAAAATACAAGTGGCACAATAATCATAAACATTAAATTTAAAAATAAATCTCCAAAGGGTTTTATAACTTCTATTTTTGGCCCAACCAAAAATCCTGCAAATCCACCAATAATAATTGCGATAAGCAGGATAAGCGTATATTTATAGTTCGATAAAATTTTTCCCAAAACATTACACCTTCCAATCCTGTTCTACTAATATATCAAGACACGAGATCAACAGAAAAAAATGCCATTAATTGTGTTTATAACAATTATAAAAAAGTCCAAATTACATTATATACTACTGTTCAAATATTGACCATTTCATTTTTAACAAATTGATTACTATTTTTAAATAACAAACTAAAAATCTTATTACTAATAAACATATTTATCCTAACATAATACGAATGAAGTGTGTAATTTTATTGACTCATCATGAGAACCAATTTCTATTATTCATATTCGATTTTTTAAATAAAAAAGGGCTGACCTAATTGATCAGCCACTTTCTAATGATCGCGATGTACAAAGTAATTTAATAACTGTTTTAAAAAAGGTGTTTTTAATGGAAGGTGTTGCAAAGCTTCATCTGCTAAGCAGTAATGTTCCCACATCATTTTTTTCGCCTCTTCCACACCTAAAATAGAAACGAACGTCGAACTTTTATTTCCTTCATCTTGTCCGATAGGTTTACCAAGTAAATGTTGATTACCTTCAACATCAAGTAAATCATCCTTAATTTGAAAGGCAATACCCGCATGTTTTGCAAATTGTTTTAATCCATCCATTTCCTTTTCGTCTACACAAGCAAGTATTGCCGGTAAAACTAAGGAGGCTTCAAAACCAATACCAGTTTTGTACAGGCACATCTTATTTAGCTCATCTAAAGTTAAATGTTTCCCTTTTGCATTTAAATCCATAGCTTGCCCTACACACATTTTTTGTATCGTTTCTGAAGAATATTGAATAAGACGCAGAACAACATCACTTGTAAAATTTTTTAAGTTAGTCTGTTCCTCTACCGCCTTTTGTGTCATAAAAAGACCGGTCAATTCCGCAATGGCCGTATTATATACCTCATGTAAGGTTGGTCTTCCACGACGAATCGTTGCATTATCTTGGGCAGGGAGGTCATCAAAAATTAAAGAGGCGGTATGCATATATTCTAATGATTTCAGTAATGGAAAAATGGCCTCCTCATGAAGTGCGTATTCTTTTACAGCCATGACCCATGTAATAATAGGACGCAACCTTTTTCCGTCACCTTCAAGACTATAATTAGCTGCATCAATGATCGTCTTATTTGGAATTTCATTTTTCTTTTCAATTAAAAGTGCAAAATTAATTTTTTTACGTACGGCTTTTACTATTTTAGAAAAATCTTCTCTAGCTAGTTCCTCGTTTTTTAAAGTCGCTATCATTTGATCGCGCAATAATTTGTCATAAAAGTCCACATCCTGTGCCTTATCGACGAATGATTGAATTAATTTATTAAATTGTAGATCAAAGTTGGAAAATATACGCATGATCTCTTTGTATTTCTTATTTCCAACGCGCACTTTCAATCGTTTTAAACTATTAATCGCACGATTCAAAATAACCTCTCTCGCAAGATCATCAGATTGATATACGTTATGAATTAGGTACGCAATTACAGTCCAATACAATGCAAAGGGATTAATTAAATCAGAACGGACCTTATGATATTTATAGTAATACGTATATGGGGTAACTGCGCCACTTTCCAAATCCTTAAACATGTCTGTTAAATCATCAGCCAATTGATTATAGACCCCATAATAAAAGATTCGTTTATCAAAACCTTTATCTTCTGGAGCACTTAAAATGGTACGTACAATGAGGCGGGATGCTGATGATTTTAAGATGATTGGAATAAAGAGATCTTCGTTTGAATAGTTGGGATTAGCTAGAGTCTTTTTTCGATCAACTTCTTGTGAATGAAAAAAAATATAGGCTTGTTCATAAAACTTTTCCTTTGTCTCAGATCGTTGATTTTGTTGAATTAATTCAAAGGCATTGCACAGTTCAGTGTAAACTTGTTCAATAAACGATTTATTTTTACCTGACCACTCACCTAATTCTGGTGCTTTACCCGTAATTATAGTTGTTCGGATTAAATCAGAAAATCGACTTTGTTCAACTTCTGATAACACATTTGAATCTAATAAATCATCGATATATGGGTAAGTTAATCCGTATGCATAGCCTAACTTAATTGCACGATTGAGCCTTTTACTTCGTTCTTCTGGTGATAAATCAGTTGGCATATCTTCTCGTTCTTGGATAAGAACGCCAGCCACAATTTTAATTAATTTCCTTTGAGCTTCTTCCCGATCCATACCATCTGGGATGAGTTTCGCTACATGCTGCAATTTTTCAATTAACCAAATGATGGCTACTTCCATCCCATCTTTTTTCGCATCCTGATAAATCTTCGCCCAATCAAACGTTTTATGATAGATATGACTCATTTGCTTCGTTTGTTCGGTTTCTTTGATTAAATTTTTACTTAATTCATTTACAATTGCATTGATTCGTTTCTGTGTTTCGGGTTCATTTATGTTTTTTCCTAAATCTCTCATAAAAATATATGAGACGCTTCGATGTAAATAACGCTCTAATTGACCTGCCTTGATTAACCATTTAACATATTGTTTATGATTTTTTGGTGCAGCCGCTTCCTTTTTAGAAAAAAAGGGAACAATTGGACTAAAAACATGATTCTTTTTCCAAATTTGGAAATCATGGATTAACTTTTTTACAAATGTTTTTTCTTGATATTGTTCAAATAATGTTTGAAAATATGCCTTTGCTTGGTTTTCCGCTGACTTGTATGTTTGCTCAGGATTTTTTAATATTACTTCATTCATCGTTTTACCTCATCTATCCAAGTTTTGTTCATTATCCATACCTTACTTACTATATATATTTATTGTACATGAAATTATATATTTTTATTGGAAATAATGATGCAAATACTATACTGTATAGTTCCATTTCATCATAAATTTGTAACGGAATGATTGACGGAAATTCAACTTATTTTAGTCTCAAAATATGTATCTTTGTCCTCATTATCGAAGTAAAGGCTTGTTACAGTATATCGCCTATCTTTTCTAAACTAATCAAATCACATATATGGAGATGGAGAAATTTGTTCGCCAATTTTCATATTGAGCTTTTATAAGTAAATACTTCTGCTTTCAACGGTTCAGAAAAAATAATTTGATTATATCGTTTTTTATTTAATTAAAATAACCCCAGCCTTTTGAATGCTGAGGTTTTCACAACTTAGGGAACGTTCACCTTCTGGAAACCTTAAAACTGTTTAGCTAATTTTTCTAACGATTGACCATGTAAGCGATAAACGGTCCATTCATCCATTGGAATAGCACCCATTTTTTTATAGAATTGAATGGATGGTTCATTCCAATTAAGGCATGACCATTCCATGCGACCACAGTTTCTTTCCACTGCTAGATGAGCAAGGAATGAAAGGATTATTTTTCCAAACCCTTTTCCGCGCATCTCTTTTTTTATATATAAATCTTCTAAATATAATCCGGGTCGTCCAACAAAAGTAGAAAAGTTATGGAAAAACAAAGCAAACCCCACCGGTTCATTACGATATTCGGCTATAATGACTTCCGCACATTTCTTCTCAAAGAGGGATTCTCGTAATGTCTGTTCTGTTGCAACGACTTCATCTAACATTTTCTCATAGTTTGCTAAT
This sequence comes from Heyndrickxia coagulans, assembly GCA_902796085.1. GTDB lineage: Bacteria > Bacillota > Bacilli > Bacillales > Caldibacillaceae > Pallidibacillus > Pallidibacillus thermolactis. The sequence goes on along the minus strand of CADBNU010000040.1, from coordinate 28 downwards.
TCTTTAATAAAATGGAGAATTAGTGAGG
>CADBNU010000039.1 GCA_902796085.1 Heyndrickxia coagulans | reverse complement strand
GGTTTTTTGTTTTCAAAGGTTGTTACATATTTATATCCGAGATTTTTTAAAAGTTCTACGGAATGGTCATAATGTTCAGCAAGTCTTTCAGGTTTATGGGCATCTGAACCAATCGTAATAATTTCGCCTCCTAAATCTTTATAAAGTTTTAAAATATCGATACTCGGATGCACTCGACCAATACCGTAATAAAAACCGGACGTATTAATCTCAATCCCTTTTCCATATGGAATAATTTCTTTAAATATTTCCTCAATTATGTCTAGAAATTTCCCAACCCCTTCCTCATATTTATATCTTGTTACTAAATCTAAATGTCCTAAAACGTTAAATTGTTTAAAATTTTGAATGCAGGCTAATAACTCACCGTAATATTCTTCGTAAGCCTGATTTAACGACTTATCTTTAAAAAAATCTCCATTATGTAAATCTTTTTTCTTTGTTACATGCATTGAACAAATAATGAAATCAAAATATTCTCTATTAGTGATATTTTGATAACTTTCGAGAACATGAGGCTGAACACCTAATTCGATTCCTTTTCGAATTTTAATTTCATCTTTAAACTTAGCTTGCAATTCTTTAATTTTTTGATCGTATTTCTCAAAATCTAAAGCAAAAGTCCAATCGGGGTCCGGATAATCTTCATCGAGATGTTCCGTAAAGCACATTTCTTTAATCCCTTTTTGAATAGCGGTTTTAATCATATTTTCCATAGATGTATCACAGTCTTCACTAAAAGAACTGTGTAAATGAAAATCGTACATAATTTCACCTTCTAAAAATTTTTTTATATAATTTTATCATACTACATGATTTTATTTTGATAAAGTGGTAAAATACTAATTAACTAACATGATAACAAATTAAAAAGGTTGGGTTGTTATGGAAAAATTAAGTCAACTTGTACCAAAAGGTGTCAATGATCTACACGCAGAAGATTTTGAAATAAAGGAACAAACGATTTTCCAGTTAAAAAAACTGTTCAAAAAATACCAGTATAAACAAATACAAACTCCAGTATTTGAATATTATGATCTTTTTCATGAAATTGAAGGGACATTGAACAAAGATCAAATGATTAAGCTCATTGATACCGATGGTAAGATTTTAGTATTACGTCCGGATGCTACAATTCCTATTGCCCGGATGGTAGCACAAAATTATAAAAATGCTGCCCCTTTACAAAGATTTTCCTATGTAACAAGTATTTTTCGAATGAATGAAGATTTACAAAATATTCAATCTCGAGAGTTCACCCAAGCTGGTGTGGAATTGTTCGGGAAAAATGGGGTTGAAGCTGATGTAGAAATTATCAGTTTAGCCATTCAATCGTTACATGAAGTGGGGGTTTCAAGTTTTACAATTGATATTGGTCAAGCGAATTTTTTCAAAAAATTAGTTGATCAAATCGATTTACCGGTGGAAGAAATGAATGGAATTCAACGGTTAATCGAATATAAAAACTTTGCTGAACTTAAGAGAACAGTTGATAAATTAGACATTAATGAGGAACTAAAAACGGCTTTACGAACGATTCCGACATTATATGGTGAACCTGAGGACGTTTTTCGCAGAGCTTTTCAAATTGCGAACAATCGAGAAATGAAAGAAGAAATCCAGCATTTAAAAGTGGTTTTTGAAACGTTAGTTGCAAAAGGTTATAAGCGTTACTTATCCCTCGATCTTGGTTTAATCAACCATTTAAATTACTATACAAGTATTGTTTTTCAAGGATTTATTACAGGATACGGTAGTCCGATTTTACTTGGGGGAAGATATGATAATCTTACAAAACAATTCGGCTACGATACAAAGGCGATCGGGTTTGCTATTTATGTAGATCGGTTAATTGAAGCTATAAACAGAAATAAAGGAGGTGTTTAAGATGAAACCTATTACTTTTGCGATCGGTAAAGGTAGACTCGTAAATCATACAATTGGATTACTTAAAGAAATGGGGATTGAATTTCCCGAATACCATGAAAATAGTCGCAAACTTATTTTTGAAGATCAATTGAGTAAAATTCGTATCGTTTTAGTTAAAGCGAGTGATGTAGCTGTATATGTAGAACGAGGAGCTGCCGACATTGGTGTCATTGGAAAAGATACGTTAATTGAATCGGGAGCAAATGTCTATGAAGTTGTCGATTTAGGGTTTGGTCGTTGCCGTTTTGCGGTGGCTGGTTTACCTGATACCGATTTGAACAAAAAACGATTAGTTGTTGCTAGCAAATATCCTAAGGTGACCAGCCAATACTTTTCAAAGAAAGATCAAATCGTTGAAACAATTCAATTAAATGGTTCGGTTGAATTAGCTCCTCTTGTTGGATTATCGGATTGTATCGTTGATATTGTCGAGACGGGGAGGACACTTAAAGATAATGGATTAGTAGTTTTAGAGGATATTTGTGAAATTACTGCTCGTCTAATCGTCAATAAAGCAAGTTTCAAGACTAACAATCAACGAATTAATGATTTGATTCAACAAATTGAAGCAATGGTTAATAAAGTAGGTGACCTCGTAAAATGATGAACATAACAAAACTTTCTAGTTTCGACGTACAGTTGATTCAGCAAAAACTGAATAGAAATGAAGAGAACTTCGATTTAATTGATGCGACTGTAAAAGAAGTTATGATCGATGTGAAACAGCATGGGGATGCAGCCCTAAAAAAATATACTGAAAAATTTGATGGTGTAAAAATAACCTCTTTAAAAGTACAACCAGAAGAAATTGTTGCTGCTTTTCAAACATTAGATGATGAATTTTTAAACGTTTTGCAAGAAGCGAAGCAAAACATTACTGATTTTCATGAAAAACAATTGGAAAAATCGTGGTTTAATGATAAAAATGATGGGATTATTTTAGGGCAAAAAGTTACTCCGCTAGAACGTGTCGGTGTCTATATACCAGGCGGAAAAGCAACTTATCCCTCAACGGTGTTAATGACCGTAATACCTGCAATGGTGGCTGGGGTGAAAGAAATTGCATTAGTATCACCACCAGACAAAGATGGTAAACTTCATCCTTATGTTTTAGCTGCTGCAAAAATTGCTGGCGTTCAGGAGATCTACAAAGTTGGGGGAGCTCAAGCCATTGCAGCCCTTGCTTTCGGAACTGAATCAATGAAACCGGTTGATAAGATCGTTGGTCCTGGAAATATTTATGTGGCCCGAGCGAAAAAGTTTGTATATGGAACGGTTGATATCGATATGATTGCAGGCCCAAGTGAAGTGTGTATTATTGCCGACAATGACCAGAATCCTGTTTTCATTGCTGCCGATTTATTATCACAAGCAGAACATGATGAAATGGCAGCTAGTATTTTAATAACGACTTCCTTTGATCTAGCTGTTGCGGTGCAAAAAGAAGTTGAAAACCAATTAGCCCAATTAAAGCGTAAGGAGATAGCACGACAATCTATTGACAATTACGGACATATTTTTGTAGTGGAGACATTAGATCAAGCATACCGAGTGGCGAATTTGATTGCCCCTGAACATTTGGAATTACTTGTTACCGATCCTTTCTTGCAACTTTCCAAAGTGAAACATGCGGGTGCGATCTTTTTAGGCCCTTATGCCCCAGAGCCACTTGGTGATTATTTTGCAGGACCGAATCATACACTGCCAACTAGTGGTACAGCTCGCTTTTCATCACCGCTTGGTACATATGATTTCTTAAAGCGTTCTAGTGTGATTTATTACAGTAAAGAAGAGCTGAAGAAGGTAACAGATCAAGTCGTACGTTTTGCTAATGAAGAAAGGTTACAAGCACATGGTAACTCTTTAAAAGTAAGATTTAATCGTGAGGTGTAAAAAATGAGACAATCAAATGTAAAAAGAACAACAGGTGAAACAGATATTGCACTTACATTAAATATAGATGGCGAAGGAAAGTTTGTAATTGATACAGGAATCGGATTTTTTAATCATATGTTAACATTGATGACCAAACATGGTTTTTTAGATTTACAAGTAAAATGTAACGGTGATTTGGATGTAGATCATCATCATTCCGTTGAAGATATTGGTATCGTGCTTGGTCAAGCTTTTAAAGAGGCTTTAGGTGATAAGGCTGGAATTCGTCGTTATGCCACCGTTTATACACCGATGGATGAATCTCTTAGTCGTATTTCCATTGATATTTCTGGACGCCCATATTTATATTTTGATGTCAATATGCCTACGGAAAAAGTTGGACAATTTGATACCCAATTAGTAGAAGAATTTTTCCGGGCCTTTGTGAATCAAGCGGGCGTGACATTACATATTGAACTACTTCACGGACGAAATAGTCATCATATTATTGAGTCAATTTTCAAAGGTTTTGGTCGTGTCTTAGATGAAGCATCAGCAATAGATAAAAGAATTACTGGTGTTCGTTCAACAAAAGGAATGTTATAAACTTAAAAAAAAGAAAAGGAAGAAGTCTTATGATTGCAATTATCGATTATGGAGCTGGAAATTTAAAAAGTGTAAACCACGCTTTAAATGATCTTGGATTTCAAACAGAAATTACCGATAATCCCAAAAAGTTATATGAAGCAGATGCGTTAGTTTTACCTGGTGTCGGTGCTTTTAAAGATGCAATGGATCAACTCCATGCTTTAAACTTTATTGATTCAATTAAAGAAAATGTTCAGGCTGGGAAACCGATACTAGGGATTTGTTTAGGACTCCAACTTTTTTATGAAAAAAGTTATGAACATGGTGAGTGGACCGGTTTAGGTCTTTTAGAAGGAGAAGTTGTCCGTTTTGATCAACAATTAAAAGTACCTCACATGGGCTGGAATCAATTAGTCGAGGGAACAAATAGCTGTTTTCATGAAGTTTTACAAAAAAATGAATATGTTTATTTTGTACATTCTTATTATGTAAAACCAAAAAATGTTGATGAAGTGTTATATTGGACAGATTATGGAGTAAAAGTACCAGCTATAGTAAAAAAAGAAAATATTATCGGTATGCAGTTCCATCCTGAAAAAAGCGGTGATACCGGTAAAAAATTATTAAAAGTTTTTGGGGAGTTGATCAAATGATTTTATTTCCGGCAATTGATATACGAAATGGTCAATGTGTTCGTCTGATTCAAGGAGATTATGATAAACAAACTACTTTCGGGGACCCTGTTTTAATAGCAAAAAAGTGGGCAGAACTAGGTGCTGAATATTTGCATATCGTTGATTTAGATGGTGCCCTTGTTGGTAAGACGAGAAATTTTAAGACTATAGAGGAAATTTTACAAGTGATTGATATCCCTGTGCAAGTTGGTGGTGGCATCCGAAATATTGATAGAATTGAGAGTCTCCTAAGCATTGGTGTAAGCCGTGTGATTTTAGGGAGTGCTGCATTACAAAATAAAAAATTTTTAGATGAGGTAGTCACTAAATTTAATGAAAAAATAGTTGTTTCCGTCGATACGAAAAATGGTTTTGTAGCGACGGATGGTTGGACAAAGACTAGTAAAGTCCGTGCATTAGATTTTACAAAACAGCTTGAGGAAAAAGGGGTACAAACGATTATTTATACAGATATTGCGAAAGACGGCATGCTTCAAGGTCCGAATTTTATAGAGCTTGAAAGAATAAACCAGCAAACGACGATGGATGTGATCGCCTCTGGAGGCATAACTAGTTTAGAAGATTTAAAGAAATTAGCCTCATCTAATATGTATGGAGCCATTATTGGAAAAGCTCTTTACACCGATAAAATTAATTTAGAAATTGCGATAAAGGAAGTGGCAGCATGTTAGCAAAACGAATTATTCCTTGTTTAGATGTTCGGAATGGACGGGTTGTTAAAGGTGAAAAATTTAAAAATATTGTCGATATTGATGATCCGGTCAAACTTGCCCAAAAGTACAGTGAACTTGGAGCTGACGAATTAGTCTTTTATGATATTACTGCATCTAATGAAGATCGAGATATTTTTGTCGATGTCGTGGAAAAAACTGCAGAGCAAGTCAGAATTCCTTTTACTGTTGGTGGAGGAATTCGTTCGATCGAGGATTTTCGGAAAGTGCTTAAAGCAGGGGCAGATAAAGTTTCCATTAATAGTGCAGCAGTTAAAAATCCTACCTTAATAAAAGAAGCTGCCGAAAAGTTTGGAAGTCAATGTGTTGTGTTATCTATTGATGCTAAAAAGCAAGAGTCGGGGAATTGGACTGTGTTTATTAATGGTGGCCGCATTGATACAGGTATGGATGCTGTAGAATGGGCATTAAAGGGAGAAAAACTCGGTGCAGGAGAAATTGTGTTAAATGCGATTGATACAGATGGTGTTAAATCGGGCTATAGTATAGATATTACAGGAGAAATTGCAAAAAGCGTAAATATTCCTGTTGTTGCTTCCGGTGGTGCAGGTAAGAAAGAAGACTTTTTAGACGTTTTCAAAAAAGCGAACGCTGATGCCGCTTTAGCAGCATCTGTTTTCCACTATGGTGAAGTTGATATACAAGATTTAAAACAATATTTATTTAAAAATGGAATTGAAGTAAGGGGCGTTCAATGATGAGTATTGAAATAGACCGCATCAAATTCGACGAAAAAGGACTCGTTCCAGCTATTGTTCAAGATATTTATACGGGAAAAATATTAATGCTTGCCTACATGAATAAAGAGTCACTAGAAAAAACGCTTGAAACGAATACAACGTGGTTTTATAGTCGATCGAGGCAAAAACTTTGGAATAAAGGGGAAACGAGTGGTCATGTACAAAAGGTAAAGAGACTTGCTTTTGACTGTGATCGTGATTCGTTACTTGTTGAAGTAGAACAAGTCGGCCCTGCTTGCCATACAGGTGAAATAAGTTGTTTCCATAATGAAATATTGATGGATTCTGCCTTTGAAAATTTTAACCGAGCAATTACAGATGAACTATATGAATTTTTAAAAGGACGAAAAGAACATCCAGTTGAAGGTTCCTATACGACTTACTTGTTTTCCGAAGGGATTGATAAAATCTTAAAGAAAATTGGTGAAGAAACAACGGAAGTCGTAATCGGTGCAAAGAATACTGATCGTCAGGAACTCGTTAGTGAATTGGCCGATTTAATGTATCATTCGATCGTTTTAATGATTGAAAAAAGCATTACTATCGATGATGTGAGAAAAGAATTAGGAAAACGAATGAATAAACGAAAACAAACCGGAAAAGATGGAAAAGCGTTAAATATGTAATGGGGGGAGTGGAATATGAGTAAATATTGGAGTCATATAACAAAGCGAATCGAACCATATGTCCCCGGGGAACAACCAAGATCTACTTCCGTTATTAAGTTAAATACGAATGAAAATCCATATCCCCCGTCTCCAAAGGTACTAGACGCAATTAGACAGCATATAAATGAAGATTTAAAATTGTATCCGAGTCCGACGGCAGATGATCTAAAACAGGCAATAGCGAAATATTTCAATGTCAATGAAAAGCAAGTATTTGTAGGCAATGGTTCTGATGAAGTATTAGCTTTTTCTTTCTTAGCCTTTTTCAATCCGGGTCGAGACATTTTGTTTCCAGATATTACATATAGCTTTTATCCTGTTTATGCCAATTTATATGGTTTAAATTATCGGGAAATATCACTAACAGAGGATTTTACGATACCAGTAGAACAATTCTATGATGCACCTGGTGGAGTTATTTTTCCGAATCCGAATGCACCAACCGGTATTGCTTTAACATTAGAGAGCATTGAACGAATTTTAAAACATAATCGTGAAAAGGTCGTTATTGTTGACGAGGCTTATATTGATTTTGGTGGAGACACAGCTGTATCCCTTATTCCTAAGTATGAAAATTTACTGATCATTCAAACTTTATCAAAGTCCCGTTCTCTAGCAGGAATGCGAATTGGTTTTGCTCTCGGTAATGAACAGTTGATTGAAGGATTAGAACGGATTAAAAATTCCTTTAATTCTTATACATTGGATCGTCTCTCTTTAGCAGCTGGTAAAGTCGCTATTGAAGATGTCGACTATTTTAACGAAACTCGTGAAAAAATTATGGCAACAAGGGAACGCGTTGCTAAAGAATTAAAAAACTTATCTTTCCACGTTTTAGATTCAAAGGCGAATTTTTTATTTATTCGTCATGACACAGTTCCATCTAAACATATTTATGAAAAATTAAAGGAGCAAGGCATTTACGTCCGGTATTTTAAAAAAATGCGGATTGATCAGTTTATTCGGGTTACTATTGGCACCGAAACTGAAATGGACTCTTTCATACAAGCTGTTAAATCTATTGTTCAAAATTAATATTTTTTACTAGAGAATACAAAATGAGACTTTTCTTAGAACTAAGAAAGTCTCATTTTTATTTTTAAAATTAATTTTTCATCTTTTGCTTTTATATGTTCAAAAGTACAACGTTTATAACATAAATAACAAATTCTGATTTTACTTATGGTAAAAAAAGGAAGTTGAATTCGAACGTATATTCGCATAAAATAAAACATATAATTTATACCAAACAAACGTTCTGTTTATGAACAATGTAACGAATTGAATTTGAAACTCCTCTAAAGTCACTGACATGAAAGGAGAGGAAAACATGGTTGATTATGAAAAGTTGCCAAGTAAGCATATTTTATGTATTGATATTAAAAGCTTTTATGCAAGTTGTGCTGCAGTGATGGCTGGCCTTGATCCGTTGGAAAGTTTAGTGGCGGTTATAGGGGATAAAGACAGGGAAGGGAGTATTGTATTAGCCGCTTCCCCACGTTTAAAAAAAGAGTACGGGATTAAAACGGGTTCAAGACTTTTTGAAATTCCAAAGGACCCTCGAATTCATCTGATCGAGCCCAAAATGGCAACTTATTTACGGGTTTCAACAGAAATTACTCGGCTTTTCAACCGTTATGTTCCAAAGGAAGCAATCCATATTTATAGTGTCGATGAAAGTTTTCTTCAAGTGGACGGCACTGATGTTTTATGGGGAGATGTTCTTGAGATTGCAAAAAAAATTAAAGATGAATTGATGCGTGAGTTTCAATTAACATGTGCCATTGGTATTGGTCCGAATATGCTAATGGCAAAGTTAGCCTTAGATCTGGAAGCAAAACATAAAGGGATTGCTCTATGGACTTATGAAGATGTGCCGAAAAAACTGTGGCCTGTTTCACCATTGAGTGAAATGTGGGGAATTGGCCGACGTTTGGAAAAACGCCTAAATAGTATGGGGATTTTTACAGTTGGTCAGCTCGCCCAATCCGATTTAGACAAACTTGAAAAGAAATTTGGTATTATGGGTAACCAATTGTATTACCATGCTTGGGGGGTGGATTTGTCGGAAATTGGTGCACCGATTATGGATGGGCAAATTAGTTTCGGGAAAAGCCAAATATTACTGCGAGATTATAAAAAAGTCACAGAAATCAAAACGGTTATTTTGGAAATGTGTGAAGAAGTGGCAAGGAGAGCACGAAATCATCGGTGTGTCGGACGAACCATTACGCTCACAATAGGTTATAGTCATGAAGAGCTAGGCGGTGGATTTAATCGTGCCAAAACAATCGATATACCGACGAATATAACAATGGATCTTTATCGAATTTGTGTTGAATTGTTTGATCGGTTTTATGATGGTCGAACAGTGCGACAAATCGCGATTTCCCTTTCCAATATTAGTCCTGATGAAAATGTTCAACTCAATCTTTTTGAACCAAACCTATGGAAAAGAAAAAAATTAGGTTATACCGTTGATGGCATTCGAAAACGATTTGGTTCTGATTCAATATTAAGGGCTGTTTCGTATACAGAAGCGGGTACGACAAGACGTAGAGCGCAACTTGTTGGTGGTCATAAAGCATAAAACATAACCGTTTCTTTTTCATTCCTATAACCACTGAAATAAAAGAAATGGGAAAGGAGGATAAGACAATGATTCGTGATCGTGGTCGCATCAAATGGACATCTTTAATGTTGCCGGAACATGTTAAAATGCTACGGGATTGGGCAAATGAAGATATGTGGGAAAAACCAAAAGAAATAGACGAACAAAAATTAGAGGAAATGAACGAAACGATGAAGCGAGCTATCGAATTGAAGCAAAAAGTAGCTGTTTATCACTATAACAATAATGAGTATCATTATGAAGTTGTAACAGGTACCATTCATTCCTATGATCTTATAATAAAAGAGCTGCAGTTGATTGATGAAAAGGGGGAAATTCATGAAATCTCGTTAAAACAAATTAACGATATTGATTTAGTAGATTAATTTTATAAAAAAACAGTACACAAAGAATTTCAGAAAAATAACATTTGTGTACTGTTTAAAAAATAATAGACAAAACGTAAAAACTCTTGTATAATATTACATGTTCTTAAAAGAAGTTATGGAGAAGTACCCAAGTGGTTGTAAGGGGACGCACTCGAAATGCGTTAGGGCGGGTGACCGTCGCGTGGGTTCGAATCCCACCTTCTCCGTTAATAAAAAGGATTTGAGTACACCATGGTGTACTCAAATCCTTTTTTTATTTATTAAGGTTGTGATATTTGAAACAGACTAAAAAACATATTTTTTGAGAAAAATATCGATCGCTTCTTCATATTCTTTTCGATTTTCATTCAGTGATTGGGCATGAGCGCCGTTTTTTGCCATAAAAAGCATTTTGGGTCCTTTTTTTTGTTTATATAAATCTTTTGTCATATAAGGTAATATATAATCATCCTTTTCACTGTGAATAAAAAGAATGGGTTGAGGAATTTGATCGACAACAGAAATCGGTGAAACGTCTTTAAATGAATATTTAGCGCGTATTTTGATAAATAAATCCCCAAGAGGTAAAAACAGTTTTGTTGGTAAAATTTTAGTCTCACATTTTAATTGATAACTGAGGAGTTCTTCTAAGTCAGAGAATGGGCAATCCACAACATAAAAATCAGCTCGATTATCGAGCTCACCGGCATAAAGAAGGGTTGTGGCAGCTCCCATTGATTCACCATGAATACCTACTGTAATATCGTTTCCTTCATGTTCGTAAACCCAATCCACAACAGCTTTTAAATCAAACTTTTCGAAATAACCGTAACTTGTTGTGTTACCTCCAGTTTTGCCGTGTCGGCGTTGATCGTAAAGAATAACATTAAACCCACGATCAAGGAAAAGATTGGCATATTTCATAGAACTCATTTTTGATTCAGTAACACCGTGACTAAAAATAACAAATTGTTTTGCTTCAAATGGTTTAATTACAACAGCATTAATTTTATAACCATATGGTGAAGAAATCCAAATTTCCTTTTTCGGTAAATTTTCGAAGGCAACTGGATGAATATGGTTTAATTTTGTATCTCGATCAACAATTTCCTTTTCATCTTTTTTCTTAATATGAATTACTCGTTCTGAAAAATAAGTCCCGAAGGCTGTGGCAGCTGCACCAATAACGGTAAGCCCTGTTAAAATTGATTTCTTTTTCACACTGACCCCTCCAAATTAACTTGGCTGCAATAGATGCAGCCAAGTTAATAAGAACCTTCATTATTGTTTGGAATTTTGTGTCTTTGTTGGGTGAATGGCATTTTCTAAGTCTTCAACCGCAATTTGTTTTTTTACTGTATCTGCGTATGGTTTCCCTTTTTGGCTGTATCCTTTATCACGTTTCCTGCTCATACGAATTCTCCTTTCCAAGTCATCCTTTGTATTTTAAGGAGAATATGAAAAATTATTCACGGAAACGAGATGATGTAATTTTTGATATAATAAAGGATGATAACCATATTTTAGCGAACTTTCAAAGTATTATGCAACAAATTTATGAATAGTAGGGGAGTTAAACATTATGAAAAAACAACAACGAAGGAAAAAGGATGATAAACAAGCCGTTCTAAAAGATACTTTAAACCATGATTTATTACAAAAACTTAAAGAAACAAAGAAACAATTAGAACAACAAGAACAGAAGAGAAAAGAAGAAGCAATAACAAGAAAGAGAGAGGAAAAAAGATTGCGTGAGAAAAACAAATCCTTTGAGGAATTGTTAAACGAAAGTGACTTAGATTGGCGCAAATTTAAATAGAAAAAAGGGGCTGAATGTGAAGCCCCTGAATTTTACTAGAATTTCCAATAGAGAGCAAGGTATTTATTAATTAAGGGTGAATTCGGTGTTGTGTGTACCCATCTGACTTTGTTAAATCTTTAATAAACTGAAGTTCCTCACTTGTTAGCGGTTGCGATTGAACGGCAGCAACATTTTCTTTTAATTGCTCGATACTACTGGCGCCAGTTACGCAGGAGGCTACAACAGGATTTGCAAGTACGTATTGAAGGCTGACTGCTGTCATTGTCCGATCTCTTGCTAGCTTTTTCTTTAACGTAGATAATATTTCTTTCAATTCATTGTAAGAATAATGTAAATAGCCGTTTTCTTTGACTGCATCTGAAGCTTTACTTAAAAGAGCATCACTGAGTAGCCCTTTCGCGAGTGCCCCTCTTGCAACGATATGAATCCCTCTATGTTGCAATAAAGGATTTACTTCTTCTTCCGGTCTTCGGTCTAAGATACTATACTGCATCATTACTGAAACGATATTAGACCGTTTGGCATATTCTTGAATCACAGTTGGTCGTATAGACGAAATGCCATAGTAACGAATATATCCTTCATCTTTCAACTCTTCAAAGGCTTCGATTACTTCCTCGATGCGGTCTTCCATCGTTCCACCATGAAGTTGAAAAAGGTCGATGTAATCTGTACCAAGTCTTTTTAAGCTTTTTTTCGCAGCTTCTTTAATATAAGATTTTGACGCATCCCAGACCCAACCAGTTTGACCGTCCTCCCAACGGTTACCGGCCTTTGTTGCGATAATAACTTTGTCTCGGACAGGTTGTAACGCTTGTCCAACAATTTTTTCATTGACGCCATAATCATAAAGATCTGCTGTATCAAAGTAATTTACACCGAATTCGAGAGCTTTATGTACGATTTCAGTTGCCTTTTTTTCATCTGTTCCTAGTGACATGCAGCCGAGACCGAGCGTTGAAACATAAAGATTTGATTTTCCTAGTCTACGTTTTTCCATTAATATTCCTCCTAAATACTATGTCAGTATCTATTTTCAATATAAAGGGAAGGAATTTTGAAAGTAAAGTAAAAAAAATTTAAAGATGTATACTGTTTTTATTTTAGCCTTTTTTTCGGAAACGGATAGATTTTTGCTGACTTTCTTTTTGCACGATTCATATCATGAATCCATTCATGGACATACGTATATTTTTCTGCATAAACTTTTAGTAAATGTCGAATTTCCCATACTTTCCCTTGTAAAATCATTCTTCTCATAGGGAACCTCCAAT